>CAZTTI010000488.1:0-7953 GCA_964615925.1 uncultured Solibacteraceae bacterium | reverse complement strand
CGACGCCTGATCGCCGAAGGCCACGTCGGCACGGCCCGTCGGATGCTCGACCGGTGTTACGAAATCGAAGGGAACGTCGTCGCCGGACACGGACGCGGACGCGAAGTCGCCGTTCCCACGCTCAACGTCGAGGCGCTCCAGCCCCTCCTGCCGCTCGACGGGGTCTACCTCACGCGCGTCGCCGTCGATGGCGTGGCCACGTTCCGGCCCGCCTTGACGAACGTAGGCGTGCGCCCCACGTTCGATTCCGGGCCCCGGTCGATCGAAACTTTCGTCATCGACGCGGACATCCCCCACGCCCGCCAGTTGCGCATCCGGTTCCTGAAGCGCCTTCGCGAGGAGGTGCACTTCGCGGGCGCCGAGGCTTTGCGCCAGCAGATCTGCGACGACGTCGGGCGCGCTCGGAAATATTTCCGGAGGATCGAGGGGCTCGAACGGACCGAATGCGGGACCCGCGCGTGACATCCCCCGTGCGCGTCACGCTGTATTCGAGCCCCGCGTGCCACCTCTGCGATGCGGCGGCCGACGTGATCCGGCGCGTGCGGGACCGGCACCCGTTTGATCTCGACGTCGTGGACATCGACGGCAACGAGGAACTCGAGAAGCGGTTCCGGCCCGAGATTCCCGTCGTCCATGTCAACGGCCGGTTCGCGTTTCGCTACCGCGTGGACGCCGACGAACTCCGGGCCGGAATCGAACAAGCAGAACGATCATGAAACACGTCGACATATTGGCGATCGGCCCGCACCCCGACGACGTCGAGTTGACGTCGGCCGGGACCCTCATCCGGATGGTCGACCAGGGATACTCGGTCGGCATCCTCGATCTCACACGCGGCGAGATGGGCACACGCGGCACACCGGAAGGCCGCGCCGAAGAAGCCGCCCAGGCGGCCGCCGTCATCGGGGCCAGGTTCCGCGCCAACCTCGACCTCGGCGATTCGCGCCTGACGGCCTCGATCGAAAACCGCATGGCGCTCGCCCAGGTGATCCGGACCGTCCGCCCGCGCACCATCATCCTGCCGTATTGGGAAGGGCGGCACCCGGATCACTACACCGCGGCGACGCTCGGCCACGAAGCGTGTTACGCCGCCGGCCTGGCCAAAGCCGATCTCGCTGGCGGTCCGTTCCGGCCGCACAAGATCCTCTACGCGACGATCTACTACGACGTGGGGCCGTCCTTCACCGTCGACATCTCGGCGACCCAGGCGAAAAAGATGGAGGCCATCCACTGTTTCGCCTCGCAATTCAAAGGTGACATGGCGGCCGTCGTCAAGGTCTACCCGGCGTGGGCCCGCCTGATCGACCGAGTCGAGACCCAATGCCGGTTCTACGGCCACAAGATGGGGGTCGAATACGCCGAACCCTTTGTCGTCAAGGAAGTTATGGCTGTGGACGACATCGTGGAGATGAAGGTGCCGTCGATTTGAGGGCCGACGTTAAACTCCTCCGCCCTCCAGCGGGTCCAAGCTATTGAAAAAAATAGGGACTCGGGCGCTTCCCAACAACCCGGCCGGACGTCCAAATCCCTTGACACGTTGTCGAGACGCTCATTACGATGATTTGAATCGTTTGAAACGGGAGACGGGATCCATGCCGATCAACAGGACCGTTGAAGCTTTCGCCCGCGTCGGAATCGCGGCCATGTTCCTGGTCGTGACGGTCACGACTCCGGTGCTCGCGCAGAAGAAGAACTCCGACGTCGAGAACATCGGAAACCGCGACGTCAACTCGGGCGGGGCTCTGGGCGGCATCTTCTCCGACTGGAACTTCACGTCCATCGAAGAGGAGATTGCCCTGGGCCGGCAGCTCGCGGCCGAGGTCGAACGGCAGGTCAAGTTCATCGACGATCCCGTCATCAACGAATACGTCAACCGCGTCGGGCAGAACATCGTCCGCAACTCCGACGCCCAGGTGCCGTTTTCCTTCCGCATCATCGAGGACGATTCGATCAACGCGTTTGCGCTCCCCGGCGGCTTCATCTTCATCAACTCCGGGATCCTGATGACGGCCGACGAGGAGGCCGAGTTCTCCGGCGTCGTGGCGCACGAGATCGCCCACGTTACCGCGCGTCACGGAACCGAAAACGCGACGAAGAACCAGATCACACAGATCGCCACGCTGCCCTTGATCTTCCTTGGCGGCATCGCCGGCTTCGCGATCCAGCAGGCCGCGAGCATCGCGATCCCGATGCAGTTCATGAAGTTCAGCCGTGGGGCGGAAGAAGAAGCCGACTACCTCGGCGCCCAATACGCCTACAAGACCGGGTACGATCCGGGAGCCGCGATCACGTTCTTCGAAAAGGTCCAGGCACGGGAAACGGCGAAGCCGGGGACGATGAACGACCTGTTCTCGACCCATCCGCCGACGGAATCCCGCATTAACAAGGTCCAGAAGACGATCGAGGAGATCCTTCCCGAACGTGACCGCTACGTGCTGACGACATCGGAGTTCCTGGATGTGAAGGAGCGGTTGCGGGGCTACCTCAACACGCGGCCCGAAGAAGAAGAGGACAACCGGCCGAGCCTCCGGCGCCGCACGCCGCGCGTCGACGACGACCGTTCGGACGCGGATACCGGAGAGATCTCCGAAGCCGATTCCGACGTTGACGAACGGCCGCGCATTGAGCGCCGGGACGACGATCCCGACCGCACGCCGGAAGACGACGACCGGCCAGTGCTCCGCCGGAATCCGGAATAACCGAGTGAGACGCGGCGCCGGCACGGGTCGGCGCCGCCCGGTTTCCTCCTTCCCCACCCCTGATTTCGAACCGGAAAACGCGCGTCCCGCCCTATTGATGGCGGTCGAGAAAACTTGTAATATGCTCGTTTGTCTACGGGGTCGTAGTTCAGTTGGTTAGAACGCCGGCCTGTCACGCCGGAGGTCGCGAGTTCGAGTCTCGTCGGCCCCGTTTATTTGCGGTACCTTAGCCCGGGGTGACTCCCGGGCTTCTTCTTTTTGGGACGAGATACGAAACTGGGTCGCTTGCGCGCTGTTGATGCGGTACCCGACGGAGATGATGGCGAATTCGAGCTCGGATGCAGCTCGGCGAATGCAAAGAGGGACAGGGACGGTGTCACGACATCGAACCGTCGACCGCCGGCGAGCGAATGCCGGATTTGATCGACGACGCGATCATTGCCCGTGTTGCGGACGAGCTTCATTCCAGCGTGGGCCCCAGCGAGCGAGAGAGACCGGCTCGCGCGGAGCAGCCTTGGTATGCGCTCCGGCCTGTTCGTTCATTTTCGAGAACCACCGCCATCTACACGGTGGCTGCCGTCTTCTGCAGCGGCGTGTTCGGTCGACCGTGGCAGCCGAGCGCTTCTCCTATTGGTGAACTTCTTCCCACTGCTTCGCCCTTTGACGGAAAGCTTCGGCGTGCATGGGCCAGTCGTGCAGCGTGGCAGGATCGAAGTCTGCCCCGTTGGGCCATACGAGCGTATGAGCTTCAGGGTCGACCCTCACCTTTTCGAACAGGGATCGGTCACGAAGCGGTGAATAGATTTCGCCCGCGAGCACGGGCTCGAAGTCGATTTCTTGCGTCGTTCCGTCCGAGAAATACACGTCCAGGACATACGGCCCCACGACGCGAAATCCTGTGACACGATGGATTGCGTGACTCATACCCTCATTTTAGCGGATCAATGGTCCCAGCCGGATGCCCTCCCTGCAGGGCATCCCATGCCTTACTCAATTCGCTCTGATGCAATTCCGCCCACGCCTCGACAAGACGACGTTGTCGACGCGGCAAGTCTCCCGCAATCAACTCGACGGGATCGATCCTGAAAATACCGACATCGTCCTGATGATACGCATGAAAGTGCGGCGTGTGGTGCGGGGCTCCGACCTCCACGAACATCCGAATGACGATCCCGAAAAACCGGCTGATCTCTGGCACGTGCGCATTCTATCCGCGGGGCACCGGAACGGTGATGATCTTGCCGGAACGGGCCCCTTCAACGGCGCATCAACCCGCGGCGACGGGTTCATCGCCTTGTTCGCCGAATCGAAGACTTTCGCCACAAAGGACTCGAACGATTCTTTGCAAAAGGCGATAAGTCCGGAATTCAAGCAAGGCATGCCGAGCGACTTCGGTTGATTCTGGGCCGGTTGAATGCAGCCACAAGCGCACAGGATATGAATTTGCCCGGCCTCGACCTCCACGAGCTTCGCGGTGATCGGAGAGGCACATGGGCCGTCAAGGTCAGCGGCAACTGGCGACTGACGTTCACAGTGACGGATGGAGCCATGACGCACGTAGATTACGAGGACTACCATTGAGGATTGAGCGATGAAGATGCACAACCCGCCACATCCGGGCGAAGTGCTCCGGCACCTTTGCCTCGAGCCCTTGGAATTATCCGTAACCGATGCGGCGAAGGCTCTGGACGTGAGCCGGAAGACGCTGTCGGCCATCCTGAACGGCCGCGCTGGCATCAGTCCCGAAATGGCTGTCCGTCTCTCTCTTGCCTTCGATACAACCGCCGAGAGTTGGTTGAACCAGCAGGTGCAGTATGACCTTTGGCATGCCGAGCGAAAACGCAAGAAACTTCGGGTCCGAAAACTGCCTGCCGCGTAGGACCTCTCGGCACTCATCGAAGGGATTGGGCTCAAGCGGCGGGCCGCAGGCCCGTCCGTCCGCAAGCCCGTGTTCGCCAGCCGTTTCGCACACCATGGTGAGACGTTCCTGAGAAAAGGTAGCTCGTGCGACAGCGACGATCGCGCTGAAAGCGGCCGTTCAGCGGACTGGGCAAAACGGACGAAATCCCCATGTTTCGTGACGGGTCGTGGCATTGCGGCCCTCCATCTCTCTGACACGGTTGTCCTCAGACGCGGAGCGCCGCATATGGCGAATGTGCGCGATCGAGAAAATCGCTCCGGCGGCTCGGCTTCGCGGTGATACCATCCGTTGTTCATGACCTCCATACTTCGCATCTGGACCCGCATCGAGGCGGCGCTCCAAACGTTCTACTCCCGCCGCCCCGGATGCTGCGCGACCGGCGGCCTGACGCGGTCCCAACTCGACGGGCGGGGCAAATCCCGCTAGCCTGCTCTGGTGACGCGTCTCAAGCTCCACTGGCAGATACTCATCGCCATCGTCCTGGCCACCATCGTCGGGATGGCGACGACGCCCGAGACGGCGGTCTTAGGGATTCCGCTGACGAGTGTCTGGGCGTTCGCCGGGACGCTGTTCCTGAACGCACTGCGCATGCTCATCGTCCCGCTGATCATGTCGTCCATCATCAGCGGCGTCGCCGGACTCGGCGCGAGCGGCAATCTCGGACGGCTCGGGCTGAAGACGGCCACGTATTACATCTTCACGAGCCTGATCGCGATCTGCCTCGGCCTCGTCGTGGTGAACGTCGTCCAGCCCGGCATCATCGACGGACAGCCGGCGGGGGAGATCCTGGGGCTCGACGCCTCGACGAGCGCTGTGCTGGCCGACGTCGAAGGCCGCGGCGCCGGGGACCTGGCCGATCTCTTCCTGCGCATGATCCCGGTCAACATCGTCCAGGCCGCGGCTGAAGGCCAGATGCTGGGCCTGATCTTCTTCAGCATCCTGTTCGGCTATTTCGCGACGCGCATCCCCGGAAAGTTTTCCGATACGACGATCCAGCTCGCCAACGGCGTGTTCGAGACCATGATGCAGATCACGATGTTCGTGATGCGCTTCACCCCTCTCGGCGTCTTCGGTCTCGTTGCCGAGGAGGTGACCCGAACCGGCTTCGACGCGTTCCGGCCCCTCCTCGCCTTTTTCTTCACCGCCCTGTTCAGCCTCCTCGGCCACGCGTTGATCACGCTGCCCCTCATCTTGTGGCTCATCGCGCGGGTGAATCCCTGGAGACATTACCGGGCGATGTCCCCTGCGCTCTTGACCGCGTTCTCGACGGCGTCGTCCTCGGCCACGCTCCCGCTGACGATGGAGTGCGTGGAGAAGAACTCCGGGGTCTCGAACCGTGTGACGAGCTTCGTCCTCCCGCTCGGCGCCACGGTCAACATGGACGGCACCGCGCTCTACGAGTGCGTCGCGGCCATGTTCCTCGCGCAGGCCTATGGTCTCCAGCTCGGTTTCGTCGAGCAGTTCACAATCGTCATCGTCGCGCTGGTCACCTCGATCGGCGTCGCGGGAATACCGGCGGCGAGCCTCGTCGCGATCACCATTATCCTGACGGCCATCGGGCTGCCGGTCGAAGCCATCGGCCTGATCCTCGTCACCGACCGGATCCTCGACATGATCCGGACGTCGATCAACGTGTTCAGCGATTCCTGCGGGGCCGTCGTCATCGGGCGGAGCGAGGGGGAGACGGGAATTCTGGCTGATCCTGTTTCGGGAACGGAAACCGCCTGACCGCCCCCCTCCCGTCGCCCGGTTGAAAACACGCGGGCGTTTGTGGGAGAGTAGAGTGCTGGCCGAGCGGCGGCATCAGGAATATGGGACTCCGAGCGGAATTCGTCGAGTATCTGGCCGAGAAAGTCGCCGAGGAACTGATCGATGGCGAGTTCATCGAGGTTCCTGAAGACCTCCCCCTCAAAGACATCCTCTTCGAGAAGCTCAACAACGAAATCACCATCGAGGACCGGCTGAACGACGAGGTTCGCCAGCTCCTGAACGAATACGGCAACCAGATGCGCGAGAGCGGGGCCTCCTACCAGGAGACGTTCAAGCTCATCAAACGCAAGCTCGTCCGGGAACGGAAGATCGTGATATGAGGCTGTCGCGCGAAAAGATCAACGTCCTGTCCCACGTTGTCGCCGACAATCTGGCCGAGATCGACGAAATCGTTTTTCTCGAGGACCGCAACACGATCCGTCTGGAAGCGTTGAAGATCATTCAGAAGTGGATGGCGCGAGAGGCCGAGATGGATCAGGCGGCGCGGAAGAAGATCGAGTCGCAGAGCCGCGCGATTCCGGAAGGCAGCGCGGAATGGGACATCCTGTACCGGAAGTACTACGAAGACGAGCTGACGCGCCTGACGGGACGTTCGGTGGCCAGGACGGATTTTCAGTCCTGACCCGGAATCCTACCCCGCCATCTCGTTCGAAAGGATCACGGCTTCGGCGATTTCGCGCATCGTCCGGCGGCTCCGCATGCTCTGCTGCCTCAATCGCCGGTACGCCTCATCCTCGGAGATCTGGAACTGGCGCTGAAGCAGGCTTTTCGCCCGATCCACCTGCTTGCGGGATTCGAGGGCTTCTTCGCGTTCCTGGACGGCGGCGGCGAGGTTCGTGTTCTCGATCGCCATCGCCGCCTGATCGCACACGGTGGTCAGGACCCGCATGTCCTCTTCGTCAAACACGCGCGCCTCGCCGGAATAGACGTTGACCACGCCGATCACCCGGTCGCGCGTGATCATCGGGAGCGAGATCAGTGATCGGACGCCTTCGCGTTTGGCGAGGTCGGGATAAAGGTATTCGCGTTCGGCCATCACGTCTTTGACGATCAGGGGCTTCCGTTCCTTGACGACACGGGAGATGAGGCTCTTGCCGATCTTCAAATTGGGGCGTTGCCAGTATTCGGCGCTCGAGCACTCCGCGGCTTTCAGCACGAGTTCGTTCTTCTTCTGATCCACGAGCATGATCGAACAGACCGGTGCCGCCATCGTTTCGCTGATCATCTTGACGATCAGACGCAACATCTCGTCGAGGTAACGTCCGGAAGCCACGATCTGCCCGACTTCGGACAGTGTCTGCAGTTGCAGCGTTCGGCGCTCGGCTTCGGCGTAGAGCTGGGCGTTCTGGATCGCGCCGCCGACCTGATGCCCGATGATGGACATCATCGTCATGACGGATTCGGTGTGGACGTGGGCCGCCCGGTGCTGGACGTTGATCACGCCCATCACCCGCTTCGGGGGGACGAGAATCGGAACCGATAGGAACGCCTGGTAGGTGTCCTCCGGCAGGTTGTTGAAGAATTTGAACCGCTGGTCCTGATCCGCGTCCTTCGAGATCGCGA
>CAZTTI010000487.1:0-12728 GCA_964615925.1 uncultured Solibacteraceae bacterium | reverse complement strand
ATTGGAGCCCGAAACCGGTCGGTCAGCCGGCAACCCTCCGCTAGCGTTCTTTGGGGGTGCCGGAAGCGGCGCCTCCTCCCGAACGAAACTCTCTTTCAAGACTACGGGTCGACGAGGCGCCTGGAAAGATTGCGTCTCGATCCGCTCCCGGCATTCCGGGAGCGAAAGGACTCGACATGTTCGCGAAACGGCTCGGCGTCCCCCCCTGGCCCCTTCTGGTCTGGGTGGTGCTGGCGGGGACGCTGCTGACACGGACGGCGTTTTTCATGGTCTGGCCGTTCCTGGCCATCCTGCTCAACCGGCAGTTCGGTCTCAGCCCCTCTCAGATCGGCGGCATCATGGCGGCCATGGCGCTCGGCAGTGCCCTTGTCGGGTTCTATTCGGGCAACCTGTCAGATCGATTCGGCCGCCGGACGTTGATGATCGGGGGGTGTGCGGCGGCCGTCGTCGCCTACGTGGCGATGGCGTTTGCGACCAGCGTGGCCGCCTTCGTAATCGGTGCGTTTCTTGTCGGGTTGTCGCGGTCGTCGCTCGAGGCGCCCGGGAAGGCGTTGATCGCCGATCGCGTGGGGGAACCCGGCCCGCGGGAACTGGCCTACCACGTGCGCTATTTCCTCATCAACGCCGGCGCGGCGATCGGTCCACTGCTTGGCGTCGTGTTCGGTCTCGCGGCGCAACAGGCGACGTTTCTGATCACGGGGGTGATCTACGGCCTGTTCACGCTGGCGCTCATCGAAGCGTTTCGCCGGTCTCCCGAGATTCGTCCGGGTGACGCGAGGGAAGAGGCGAAGCTTGCGCGTGTTGTTGCCGTCGTCGGACGGGACCGGGCGTTTCTCCTTCTGTTGGTCGCGATGTTCCTGATGCTTGCGGCGTATTCCCAGCAGGAATCGACCCTGGTCCAGTACATCACGCTCGAAGCCGGAGACGCGGCCTTGGGCCTGGTAACGGCGTTGATCGCGACCAACGCGCTGACGATCGTGATCTTCCAGTTTCCATTTCTGGCATGGATGTCGGGCATGAGCCTGGCCGCGCGGAACTATGTCGGGATGGCACTCGTCGGAACGGGGTTCCTGCTCTACATCGTCATTCCGGTTGCGAGCCTGCCGTTGTGGATCGTTGCGGTCTGGATCCTGAGCATGGGCGAGTCGATCCTTTTTCCGACGCTCAACCTGCAGGTCGACCGCATGGCGCCCGAGCACCTCAAGGGCAGCTACTTCGGTGCCGCCTCACTGAGCGGTCTGGGCTTTGCCGCCGGCCCCCTGGCCGGGGGCTTCCTGCTCGAGCTCGTGGGCGGTCCGGCGACGTTCGCGATGATGGCGGCGCTCACGGGCGCGTGTGCGTGGACCTACGTCCGGTCGACGCGGTTGAACGCATTCCCGCCAGCGCCAGGTACGCCAGCCAGAACGTGAGCGTGAGGGCGAGGACCCCGATGCGCGCGCCGAACCCGATGCTGCTGGGCGATACGAATCCCTCGATGAGGCCCGCGACGACGAGCATGACCATCACGCCCAGTTCGATGGTGAGCGCGCCGAGGGCCACGTTCCGGAGTGCCGTGGCCCGGGGAACCTCGCCGGGCGCGATGATGGCTCGCGCGAGGACGAAGCCCGCGGCCCCGGCCAGCGTGATCGCCAGAAGCTCGGTGCCTCCATGGGGCATGATCCACCCCCAGAGCGCGCGGCTCGATCCGCGGGCCGTCATCCAGCCGGCCACGGCTCCGAGATACACCCCATTGAAGACCAGCAGGAGGCACGTTCCGATTCCGGCGGTGAGGCCCAGTCCGAACGCCAGAAGCGTGACCTGGAGATTGTTCGTCATGATCTGGGAGGCCGCGATGGGCCTCGCGATGCCCGGAATGTCGTGCAGGGACTCTTCGCGCGCGGGTTCGAAGTCCAGGAACGCCGGCCCGACCAGGTCATACCCGTATTCGGGATGGAGCTGAACGGCGATGTAGCTCACCACCGCGGGTCCGAAGAAGAGCAACACCGACAGGGCGACGGCGGGAAGATGGCTTCGGACGGCGAGGGGGAATCGGGTGGCCCAATGGACCCGCGGCCCGTGGGCCGCCGGGCGGATGTGGCCGTAAATGACGTGGTGGGCGCGTGCCGCGATCTGGTTCAGGCGGCGTTCCATCGTCGAACCCGGGGCGATGGAACGCGCCCTCGCCAGATCGCACCCGAGGCGATGATAATCGTGGATGAGGGATCGGAGGGCGGCCGGTTCGAGGCTTCGCAAACCTCTCTTCCCCCGCGATCCGATCGTCACGATGCGCTGTTCGAAATCCATCCATTGCCGGCGCTTGGCCTCGGCGGCTTTTGCCGGTTCCCCGGAAACCGAAGCCACGGCCGTTTCGCTCCCCTTCCGGCTGATCTCCCACAGGATGCGTTCGGCCACCTCGTACCGGTCGGGTCGGCCCGCCAACTCGACGGGATCTTCGCCCAGAGCGCCGAGAAAAGGCTGGGCGATGCGCCAGGCCAGGGTCCGCCGCTGTGCTTTCGGGAGCGACTCGGCGCGCGCCAGGAACTTCTCGATGACCTGAAGCTCGCCCGGCTCGATGCGCAGGTCGGCCAGAGTGACCCCGCGGCGCGACCCGCCCGACTCGGCGCGAACGATCCAGGCGGCTTCCCAACTGGAGGAGTCCTGCTCGAGGGCGGTCCCGAAATCCTCCCGCACCACCATCGTTCCCGCGACGAGATCCCCGAGGCGGGAGCCGTTCTTCGAGAGCGCCATCGTCAGGGAACCCACCAGGCACGCGGGCGGCGGGATCATGTCCGCCGCCCGGACCAGGTTGCGCAGGGCGGCCTCGCGCCAACCGACCGGAAATCCGTCGTCCCGGACCACGCGGATTCCGGCCAGCCGCTTTCCCGGCGTCCTTCCGTGATCGAGGGCCTCGAAGAGAAGGAAGTAGCCCCACAGTCCGAGAAACAGCACGATGAAGAATAGCGCCACGGCCCAGGCGCTCGCGGGGAGCGTCGCCGGATCGGTCGCGGCGAGAAGGCCGGCAATCACCAGGACGATGGCGAAAAGAACGAGGCCCGAGACGATCAGCACACAGTCGATCATGAATGCCAGGGCTCGGGATCCCAGGCCGGCGAGCTCGAATTCGATGTGGATGCGGTCCGGCGTCGGAATGGAAACGCTCTCGTTCATCGCCGGCTACGTCTCATTGCAGGTTGGCCTTTCGGATCTCGAGATAGCGTCGGATCAGCTGGACCGACAGCTCTTCGGGCGGTGTCTCCAGAACGAGGATACCCTTCGACCGCATCGTTTCCAGAGCCAGATGGCGCTCGATCTTCAGGTGAGCCGCGGCCGCCTGACGGAAGACGCCCTTCAAATCCTCTGGACTCGAAGAAGCCGCGTCGTCCACGCGGCGTTCGGTGAGCACGACGCACAGCACCAGGTGCCGCCGCCTCGCGCGCGCCATGTTGCTGATGAGGCCCGCGCTGCCGCCGGCGTCGAGGACGTCGGTCAACATCACGACCAGGCTTCTCCGTTTCAGATTGGCGAGGACCTGCCCCACGACCTGCCAATAGTCGGATTCGACCGGACGGACTTCGACCGAACACAGCGAGTCCATCACCGTGGGAACGATTGCCTTTCCCCGGACCGGCGGAACGAACGTTTCGACGCGATCGGAAAACGTCGCGACCGCCACCGCGTCTCCGCGCTTCTGGGCGATGTGGCTCAGCATGACGGTGGCGTTGAGCGCGTGTTCGAATCGGGCGAACTCTCCGATTTTTTCGGCCATCAGCCGGCCCCCGTCGATCATGATCGCGATTTGCTGACCGCGTTCGGTTTGAAGATTTCGAACGACGAGGTGTCCGCGCTTCGCGCTGGCCTTCCAGTCGACCGACCGGGGGTCGTCCCCGCGGTTGTATGCCGCGAGGCTCTCGAATTCCGTCCCGCGCCCCCGCACGTGGCGCGAGCGTCGCGCCGCGTTCTCGCGCGGGTTGATCCGGGCCAGGAGCCGGTGTTCGTCCGAGGCGGCGAACCGTGGATAGACAGAGAGGCGCGTCGACGCCGGAAGCCGGATCTGCCGGTCGAGCATTCCCCGGAGGTGACCGGCGCGGACGACGACTTCTCCCAGAGTGTACCGGCCTCGACGCGCGGGGCGCATGCCCAGCGTCCATACGCCCGTGCCATGCGCCGGGATCTCGATTTCGCGTGAGTCCTGGGTGCACCCCAACCCGGGAGGGGCTTCCTCGCGCAGCCGGAAGCGCAGACGCTCGGCGGACCGATTCGTGAGCGTCAAGCGCATCTCCCCGGGAGTGCCCAGGAAGAGTCGTCCTCCCTGTCGACCCACCTCGAACGACGACGCCGGCGGGATGGAAACATAGTCCCGGGCGGCAAGGACCGCCAGAACGCCGAGGTAGGCGGCCGGGGCGATCCAACCTCCGGGCACGGCGAGCGACAGGAGCCAGATCGGCGCTCCCAGCGCGATCAGCACCACGAACCGGACCGACGGAACCATCACCGCGGGACGGCCACCTGCTCGAGCAGGGTATCGATACAGCGATCCGGTGTCAGGCCGTCGATTTCGGCTTCGGGTGTCAATTCGATGCGGTGTCTCAACACGGGACGGGCCAGCTCGCGCACGTCGTCCGGTGTCACGTACGCGCGATCCCGCAGCAAAACGTATGCCTTGGCCGCGCGGAGCAACATCACCGCGGCGCGGGAGCTGGCGCCCCGGGCGAGGCTTGGCAGGGATCGCGAGGTCCGAACCATGTCGACGATGTACCGAATGACGGCGTCGTCGGCTTCGACCTGGTGCGATCGTTCGCGAAGCTCGACGAGGCGGGCTCGATCGACGACGGGCCGGATGATCTTTTCCGGGTGGATGACGTCGGCACCGAGGCGATGCATCCGCTCGAGCATCGCCCGCTCGGTGTCCACATCCGGGTAGTCGATGAGGACCTTCATCATGAACCGGTCGAGCTGGGCTTCGGGCAGTGGATAGGTCCCTTCGTATTCGAGCGGGTTCTGAGTTGCGACTACGGTCATGACGGGCGAGAGTTCGTGGGTTCGGCCGTCGATGGTGACCTGTCCTTCCTGCATCGCTTCCAGCAACGCGGACTGGGTCTTCGCAGGAGCGCGGTTGATCTCGTCGGCGAGGACGATGTCCGCGAACAGGGGCCCGGCACGAAATTGAAACTCGGCCGTCTTCGGGTCGAAGACGTTGACGCCCGTGATGTCGGCCGGCATGAGATCGGGCGTGAACTGTATGCGCGAGAAATCGACTCCGAGCGCCGCGGCGAGGCTGCGGGCGACGAGGGTCTTTGCCACGCCGGGCACGCCTTCGATCAGTATGTGGCCTCCGGCGACGAGGGCGACCATTAACCTCTCGACGACCGGCGTCTGCCCTTCGATGACCTTGGCGAGTTCGTTCCGAAGGTTATCGAGAGGAGAGCGGCGTTCGATTTCTCTGGACTCCATGACCGAGACTCCCGGTGATCCGAGCCGCTTGGCGGCCGATCTGAATCAAATCCTCGTTCGACGTCCGGGTCCCGTTCATCAGACCCTCGACGTGCCGCGCGTAGGACTCGAGGTCGGTTGAACCGATTCCCGTCCTTTCGGCGACGCCGGCCCGTCGGGCCGGATCCACCAGATCGATCGGGCGGCCCTGGGCGGAGGACAGTTCGTGGTTGACGTATGTATGGATGCTTCTCGCGGAGAGGGCGACGGCCCCGGCCGCCTCGAACAACCCACCGAGCGCGTCGACGGCGTCCATGGGGCTGGTACGCTCTTCGGCCAGCGGCGCGATCGGTTTGCCGAAGCGCCTCTTCGTTCCGCCGAGGAAAACGACCGCCGCGAGCATGACCTGGAGGCAGGCGATTCCCCAGGGAGAGACGAGAAACGCTCCGGCCAGCGCACGGAGCTGGCGTGGCCGTCCGAATCCCAGATGGTATTCGTCGAACCACGTCGCCGGGCCCCAGCTCCCGGCCTGTTCGGCAATCCACACGGCGCTGTCGCCACTCGCCAGGGAAGCGTTCGAGAATGCTCCCGCGTCGGGAACGTAGACGATTCGCCCGTCGCCGAGGGGGACGATGACCGCGTCTTCGATCGCGTCGTCCGAAGCGGCCGGTCTGTCGATTCCGTGGCGCGACAGGAAATCTTGACTCGGGGCCTCGGGATCGTCGTCGGTTCCCGTCGGGGGCGTTTCGATCGTCCACGGATCGGTCGTCGCCAGGATGAGCTGACCTCCGGATTCGATCCACTCCTCGAGCGCGGCGGCCTCGCCCGGGCCGAGCGGGGTGACCGGTCCCATGACGACGAGCGTCGAGCCGCCGGCCGGGCCGTCGAGAGCGAGATCGGACAGGGGCCGGCGCCATTGTCCGACATCGGGCAGCACCTCCTGAAGCACGAGGTAGATCGCACGGGTCCCGGTGCCATCGGTGAAAAACGTCGACGGACGGCGAGCGAGGTCGGAGGAGCGGTCGACCGAAAGAATGCTGATCGCCAGAATCAGGACGAAGCTGACTGCGCCACCGGCGAGGAGCGTGCGGAGGTTGGACGCACCCTTGTTCATAACCCGACCTCGCCGGCCAGCGCCTCGACCCGATCCAGCAGTACGGACGCCTTGCCGCGGTCGAATTCCCGATGGGCATAAACGACGGTTTCGTACGCGGTCGTGAGCGGGACGAGGAGCTCTTCGGCGTGACTCCGGTCGCGGCACTCGCGGACGTAGTCTCCATTCGTCTTCCACTTCCGAAACTCCAGAACATCGGCCTTGTCGAGCGCGGACAGCAGGATGCGGTGGGTGATCCACAGCGCCCGGTGGAGGTCTCCGCGTTCGAGGGCTTCCCGCGCGAGCCGGACGGCGTCCTTCCAGCCCGTTCGGATTTCCGCCAGCGGAGCGAGCGACGACGCCCGCTCGCGTTGGGGTTCTCCCGGCCTCCCGAGCGAGGTGAATTCCCGTGCGACCGTGTAACCCAGGTGCGCGAGGAGCAGAACGAGGACGACGGACAGGGCGATGATGAGGAGCCGGGCCGCCAACGGGTTTGAAATCGACCATTGGGGAAGCTGTTCGAACAGCCAGTCCCAGATCTTGTGGAGCCACTCGGTGGAAGGGTCGGGCCGGAACTCGGGCCGTTCGAGGACCGCCCGCGTCGCTTCGCGAACCTGCTCTGCGGTTGGTGCCTGAATCATGGCCCGGATTCCGCGCGGGTCATCGCCAGGCTGAGCATTTCCAGATCGAACCCTTCCTTTCGGATCCGGAGGTCGTAGTAGAGCAGGGTGACGGCGATCATCCAGAACGGATAACCGACGATGCCCAGAATACTGTTCGCGGCCAGTTGGAGGTTGGCAGCGGTGGACGAGTTCGGATCGAATCCGGCCGCGGCCACGAAGAACTCACCGGAAACGATGAGGAATAGCTGAAGTGCCATCATCACGAGGACGACGACGAATACCTTTCCCCGGTGTCCCCGAACGAGCTCCCAGCTTCTCGTGCGGACTTCGGCTCGGCTCAGTTCGGGCTCGAGCACGGCCACAGGAATCACGAGCATGTAGGAGAGCCACCAGAGGATTCCGGGAACGATCAGGAGGACCATGCCGAAGATGACGATGAGGGTGACGACGAACTGCGTGAGGATCAGCCTCACGATGTAGCGCCACGCGCCGCGGAGTGCGTCGCCCGCCGTGACCGGGTGCCCGAGGTAGAGCTCGCTGACCGCGGTCGTGGTCGCTCCGACGCCCATGGGTCCCACGACGATCATGCCGATAAGATAGCTGACGGCTCCGAACATCAGCGCCACCAACTGGGCGAGTCCCGGGAGGTAGGCGACCAGCGCCTGGAGGACGTTGAAAGCGAGAAGGGGAAGGTAGGCGAACGCGGCGATGGCCACCATGAGCGGAAGGTTCTGAAAGTAGATCCTGAACGACCGGTCGAGAAGCATTCCGGCCGTCATCGGTTCGAACCGAAGCTTCTGATCCATCACCACGATCGCGTCACTCTCCCTTCTGTCCGAAGTGCAGAAACACGGACACTGTACTGGAGGGAGAGATACCGGTCAAAGCGCCCCCGCGGAGCGCCTTCCCGGTCTTTTGGTGGATCGAGCGATCCGGTATCAGTGATTGTGGCCGATCACGGCTGCCTCGGCGGCCCGGGCGAGCACGCCTTGATTGACCCGGATCTCCCCGTCGCGCTCCATGCGGGTCCGCGCGTCGATCGAATACGCCGAGAAGAACTGGCTCTTGCGCAGATCCAGCAACTGGGTTCGCAGTTCCGGCAGGAGCGCCGTCATGGCTTCCGCGTCGACGTCGTCCCGCTCGATGACCTGGAAGGCGATCGTCCGTCCGGAGACCGACACGGGATCGGCCGGAACTCCGATCTCCGCGCTGAAGATCTGCGGATCCATTTCCGGCGTCGGGCCGAAACCCGGGATCGAACCCTCGCGGGTGACCGGATCCGATGTCATGATCGTGAGACTGGCGGCTCCGGCGGCTTCGGCCAGCGTTCCGCCGTCGGCCAGGATGCGCTCCACCTCCACGGTCAGCTCGTCGGCCCGTTCGGAAGCCCGTTCGGTCCGCAGATCCACTTCCACGTCGTCGGCGGCTTCCTCGAACGTGGACGGGCGGGATTCCTCGATCCGGGTCACGATCGGGATCACGTGACCATTCGCCACGGCGACGGCGGTCCCGGTCTCGTTCAGATCGAGCGAAAAGATCATGCTCTCGAGGGCCGCCGTGTCGGACAGTCCATTGAACACGTCGCCCCGGGCCATCAACTCGGTTTCGCGGACCGTGGCGCCATATTCCTCGGCGACGGCCTGACTGTCGCCGTTCTCGACGAGTTCAACCGCGACGGCCTGCGCGCGCGCGGCGGCGACTTCTTCGGCGCGATCGAATCGAACGGCCGAGTCGATGCTCGCGCGAACGTCCTCGAAGGCCAGCGTGCGCCCGTCCTGCTTGTCGTTCACCTTGATGATGTGAATTCCGAAATCAGTTTCGACGAGGCCGCTGATTCCGCCGGTTTCGAGGGCGAACGCCGCGGCTTCGAAGGCCGGCACCATCTGCCCGGGACCGAACGATCCGAGGTCCCCGCCGGCATTCGCGGACGCGTCCTCTGAGAATTCGCGGGCGAGCTCGCTGAAGTCCTCGCCGGCCTGGGCGCGCTCGAGGACGGTCGCGGCGGTCTCGCGGACGTCTTCGACTTCCTCCGGCGGGCGTCCCTGCGTCCGGAACAGGATGTGCTGGGCCGTCACACGCGGCTCGATCTGATAGTCGGTGATTCGCTCGTTGTAGTACTCCCGCAACTCGTCCTCGGGGACCTCGAGTTCGTCGCTGACCGCGGTCGTGTCGATGAAGACCAGGTTCGCCTGGCGCCGTTCGGGCTCCGTGTAGCGGGAGGAGTTTTCTTCAAAATACGCGCGAAGGCCCTCGTCCGTGAGCTCGATCTGATCGGCGACGGCGGGGCCGTCGATGATGAAGTACTCGATGACGGCCGTTTCGTTCGAGTACCGGTATTCTTTCTCGACTTCGTGATCGGTCAACGCCATCGGGGCGGTCAGGAACGCGTACATCTTCTGGACGAGCAACTGGTTCTTCAACCCGTCCTCGAACTGGACCACCGTCATGCCGTTCTGTTCGATCAATCGACGGTAGAGATCCATTCCGATAAATGCGCCGCCGTCCTGGAACGTGGGGTTCTCCAGGATCGCCTGCTGCAGCTCGCGCGCGGAAACCTCCAGTCCCAGCCGCTTCGCCTCGGCGATCATGACGTATTCGTCGATGATGGCGTTCAGGATGGAGTCGTGGTACCCGAGTGCTTCCAGCAATTCCGGCGTCATTTCGCTGCCGAGCTGGTCGACGTAACCGTGATAGACGTTCTGGAATTCGCGCGCGGTGATGACCTCGCCGCCGACCGTGGCCACATTGCTCGAAACGTTGATGTGGGTGACTTCGGTGACAGGGATGTACAAAGTCACCAGCGTCACGCTGAAGATGAAAATGACGACGATCCAGACCCACTTCAGGCGCGAATGCTGACGCCGAAAGAAGTTGAGCATCGAATAACCTCCGGTTGACCTATTCTGCCGGGTGGAAACGAACTTGGCCGGGCGGACCCGTTCCTCCCGAGCGCCGGGTTGTACCGCCGAATCCCCGATGCTATCAGAAGCCGACATGGACTTGAAAGGACGGGGAACGGCGTCGGGGCGGCCTGAAGATTGTCCCTCGTCCCGGGCGGAACCCGGGGACATCGGGAGCGCAAGTCCCCCTCCGCAAAAGTAAAAAAACCCCTCAAATCGCGGTTTGTGCCCGGAAACACACTGGTATTTAGTATTTCATCGTCAGTATGATAGGTCCGCTCTCGGTTTTGCCGGTCGGCGAAGGGGCCTCGAATCGACTTTTTTGGGTGTCCCGGGCGCAAAATGTGCGTATCGGGTTGTCAAAGGACTCATTAGTGAATTTTCGTCCCCTGTTCAGTCTCTTCTCCAGTGACCTGGCCATCGACCTGGGCACGGCCAACACGCTCGTGTACGCGAAGGGGCGAGGCATCGTCGTCAACGAGCCCTCGATCGTCGCCATCAACAAGGTCACCAACCAGGTCGAAGCGGTTGGTAAAGAAGCCAAGGACATGCTCGGGCGGACACCGGGCAACATCGTTGCGATCCGGCCTATGAAGGACGGCGTCATCGCCGACTTCACGATTACCGAAAAGATGTTGACCTACTTCATCCGGAAGGCCCACGGCCGGAAGGTGCTGGTCCATCCCCGCATCGTGATCGGCGTTCCGGCGGGGATCACACAGGTCGAGAAGCGGGCCGTTCAGGATTCGGCGATGCGGGCCAAGGCGAGCGAAGTCCACCTGGTCGAGCAGGCCATGGCCGCTGCGATCGGTTCCGGGTTGCCCGTGACCGAGCCGTCGGGAAACATGGTGGTCGATATCGGAGGCGGGACGACGGAGATCGCCGTCATCTCGCTTTCCGGAATCGTGCACAGCCGGTCGGACAAGGTCGCCGGAAACGAGATGGACGAGGCGATCACGCAATACATCAAGCGGAAGTACAACCTCCTGATCGGGGAACGGACGGCCGAGCGGGTGAAGATGGAGGTGGGCTCCGCTTTTCCCCTCGAGGAAAAGCGGACCATGGAAATCAAGGGGCGGGACCTCATGGAAGGCGTCCCGAAGAGCATCCTGATCTCCGACGAGGAGATCCGCGAAGCCCTCGACGAGTGCATCAACGTGCTGGTGAACTCGATCCGGATCGTGCTGGAACGGACGCCGCCGGAGCTGTCGTCCGACCTCGCTGACCGCGGGATCGTACTGGCCGGGGGAGGCGCATTGATCCGGGGCCTCGACCAGCGCATTAGAAAAGAGACCGGACTTCCCGTTATCCTCGCAGAGAACCCCCTGTCCTGTGTGGTGATGGGAACGTCGAAGATGTTGAGCGATTTCGTCCTCCTGAGGAAGACGGCGCTCACGTAAGCACCCGCGGGTTCAGGGGTGGGCTGAGCCAACGCCCCAGAGGGAAGGCGCCGACGAAATGAGGGTGGAATCGAACAAGGCGGTACGGTTCGTCGTCCTCGCGGTCCTGTTCGGGCATGCGTCCCTCGTTGTGCTCGAAGGGCCCTCGACCCGTACCAACTTCGTCCAGGTCCTCGTTCTCGACGCGCTCACCCCGGTGGAACGTATCGTCGATTTCGCGAGCAATGGAATCTCCTCGGTATGGAAGGGCTATGTCGACCTTCGCGGGACGCACGAGGAAAACGAAAAGCTCCGCGAGGAAAACGCGGAGCTGAGGATGACGCTGGCTCGAAACCGCGCAGAGTTGAGTGAGGCGGACCGGCTTCGCCGATTCCTCGGCATGGGCGCCGAGGCCTATGGGGAGCAGGTCGTTGCGCGTGTGATCGGCCGGGATCCGACGTTCGTTCGACAGACGGTGACGATCGACCGCGGGACCGCGCACGGCGTCCACGTGAACTCGGCGGTGATCACGCCGGAGGGGGTTGCCGGCCGTGTCATCGAGGCCGCCCACTATTCGGCGATCGTTCAGCTGATTTCCGATCCGGCCAGCGCCGTCGGCGTCATCGTGGACTCGACTCGCGCACAGGGCATTCTCCAGGGCTGGGACGACGGCCTCGTTCGATTGGAGCATGTTGACGACAGCGCGGTCCTCGAAGTGGGCGACGAACTCGTCACTTCCGGACACGACCAGATCTATCCGAAAGGACTGCCGGTGGGCCGGATCGTGGAGGCCGGGCGTCCGGACGACCTGCTGAAGACCGCGACGGTCCGGCCGTCGGCCGATCTCGCCCGGCTCGAGGAGGTGCTCGTGCTGACGTCCCGGACGGTGACGGTCGTCCCGCTCGACCCTCGGGACGACTCCGGTTCGTATTGACCGGTTCGTATTGAATTGATTGGTTCACATGGATTGGCAGGTGAGGGGGCCGGTGAGGGGGCCATTGTCTGGAGCGATGACGCTGACCAGGAGCCGGTACGGTGTGGCGGGAACACTGGTCCGGTTCTTTTTCATTCTCGGCGCCGTCGTGGTCGCCCAAGGTGTGCTCAACCGGTATTTCCCGGTGATTCGCTACTTCGACCTGCCGCTGGTTTTCACGATCTATTATGGTTTCACCCTTCCCAATCCGCTGGGTGTGGTGGCCATCGGGAGCGTTCTCGGACTGTTGCAGGATTCGCTGTCCGGGGCGGCGCTCGGGACCAACGGGTTCAGCAAGACCCTGGTCGGGTTCCTGGCCGTATCGGCGCGGGCCCGGTTCGACGTCGAGGG
>CAZTTI010000486.1:0-2649 GCA_964615925.1 uncultured Solibacteraceae bacterium | reverse complement strand
TTGGCGAAGGACTCGGCAACGATCCCAACTGAGGTTAGGGAAGTCTGGATTCTGAGAAGCCAGGTTCCCTCAGGGGATGCGTTCCCATGGGCTCCGCCATCAGGTCGAAAGCCAATACGGAGGGAACAGTGAAGCCCAGATTCCTCGTCGCTCTAAGTTGCCTGACTCTTTTCCCGGTCGCGCTCCTGGCGGCAGAGCCGGGCCAAATCGCCGTTCCGGCTGAAGCGGGGGCCTCGACGTCCATCGTCGAGCATCGAGCGATGCTCGACCAGTATTGTGTGGGCTGTCACAGCCAAGCGGCGCGCGCGGCAGGCGCGGTTTCCGCCCAGCGTCTGACGCTCGACGATTTCGATCTGGCCGCTGTCAGCGAAAATCGCGGGGTGGGCGAGACCATGGTCCGGAAGCTGCGCGCGGGCCTCATGCCTCCCCAGGGCGCCCGGCATCCGGAACCCGGGGCGCTGGAGTCGCTCATCGCGTGGATGGAGAACGAACTGGATCAGTCTGCGGTGACGCACCTTCCGGCGCCCGGGCTCCATCGCATGAACCGCAGCGAGTACTCGAACGCGATCCGTGACCTGCTGGCGCTCGAGATCGACGCGGCCGACTTCCTGCCGTCCGACGACTCGAGCCATGGTTTCGACAACATGGCCGGGACGCTGACCATGTCGCCCGCGCTGATGGACGCCTACCTTGCCGCGGCTGGCAAGATCAGCCGCCTGGCGCTGGGCACCGACACGGCACCCACGCTCAAGGTGTTCGACGCCCCGATCGACACTTCCCAGAACCGTCATGTGCCGGGGCTGCCGTTCGGCACCCGCGGCGGCATGCTGATTGAGCACGAGTTCCCGGCCAACGGAGAGTACGTGTTCACGGTGAAGGGCATGACGGGATACTTCACGCGTGTTCTCGGGAACGTCGCCGACGAGCAGCTCGATGTCAGCATCGACGGCGAGCGCGTCTACGTGTTCGACTGGGATGACGAGATCGCCGACACGGAGGGTAATGGCGCCCGCAGCCCCGCGATCCCGATCACGGCGGGCTTCCATCGCGTCGGCGTCACCTTCATCGCCACGAACGATCTACCACCGACAGCGATGAACGTGGCCTTCGAGCGGACGGCAAATTCGCCCGGCAGTATCTCCGGATACCAGTTCTACCCGCACGTCGGCCAGGTCTTCATCGAGGGTCCCTACGACGGCACGAAGGCCACCACGACGCGGAGCCGCGAGAAGATCTTCGTCTGCCGTCCGGAGAGCGGCAGCCCGGAGGCCCCCTGCGCGCGGGAGATCATCGAGAAGCTGGTGACGGGCGCGTTCCGCCGTCCGGCGACCGAGGCCGACATCGCCCTGGTGATGGACTTCTATCAGTCGGGACGTGAAGAAGGCGGGACGTTCGATGCGGGTATCGAGGCGGCCCTCCAGCGCATCCTGGCCGATCCGGAGTTCTTCCTCAGGTCCGAAATCGAGCCGGCCGGTCTTGCCGAAGGCGAGACCTATGGGCTGAACGATCTCGAGCTCGCCTCGCGGCTGTCGTTCTTCCTGTGGTCGAGCGCGCCCGACAATGAGTTGCTCGGGCTGGCTTCCGAGGGTCGTCTCGAGGACGCCGGCGTTCTCGATCAGCAGGTCCGGCGGATGATCGCCGATCCGCGGTCCGGGGCGCTCGTCAAAAACTTCACCGGGCAGTGGCTGAACGTGCGCGGGATGGCGGCCAGCGAGCCGGTCGTGGATATGTTCCCCGACTTCGACAGCACGCTGCGGGAGGCGTATGCGCGCGAGGTCGAACTGTTCTTCGCGAGCATCGTCGATGAGGACCGGAGCGTCCTCGATCTGCTGAACGCCGACTACACGTTTGTTAACGAGCGTCTCGCGAAGCAATACGGAATCCCCAACGTCTACGGATCGCATTTCCGGCGTGTGTCGCTCGGGGACGATCTGGACATGCGCCGGGGTTTGCTGGGGAAGGGCGCGTTGCTCACGGTGACCTCGGATGCGGCGAGAACCTCTCCGGTGAAGCGCGGGAAGTGGTTCCTGGAGACGTTCATGGGGGTGAGCCCGCCGGACCCGCCACCGGGCGTGGAGATCGACATCGATCAGCCGGAGAGCTCGCCGACGACGCTGCGGGCGAAGATGGAGGCGCATCGGGCGAATCCGGTCTGCGCGTCCTGCCACAATATTTTCGAGCCGATGGGGCTGGCATTAGAGAACTTCGACGCGGTGGGGACGTGGCGGACGCTGGATGCGGGCGTTCCGATCGACCCGACCGGTGTCATCTCCGACGGCACGCGGCTGGAAGGGGTTCACAGCCTGCGCGAGGTGTTGATGCGGAGGTCGGACCTGTTTGCCGAAGTCGTCATCGAAAAGCTGCTGACCTACGCGCTCGGCCGCGGTGTCGAGCATGAGGATATGCCGATGGTGCGGACGATTGCGCGTCAGGCGGCGGAGGACGACTACCGGTTTTCGTCGATCCTTCTGGGCATCGTCGGGAGCGAGGCGTTCCGGATGAACATGACCGCCGTGACGGACGGTGAGATCGTCCCGCAACAAGCCAACCGGTGAGCGCGATGTGGGTCACCAGGAAGGAAGAACCGTCGGAACACCGGTCAGTCATGAATCGGGAGGCGAACGGGATGAAGTCACGATCATTTTGGGT
>CAZTTI010000485.1:0-3237 GCA_964615925.1 uncultured Solibacteraceae bacterium | reverse complement strand
CGAACGCTCCTCAAGACAGTCGCATTGGCCGCGGCCGTTGGCCTCGTGGCCACAACGGCGAATGCCCATTTCAAACTGAACGCCCCGGCCTCCTGGATTGAAGAGGATGAGCGTGGCGATCCGCAGAAACTGGCGCCCTGCGGCGGCACGCTGGCTGACGGTGGCACACGGACAGGTGCCGTTACGGAAGTGACCGGCGGTCAGATGATCAGACTGGCCATCGATGAAACCATCTATCACCCTGGCCACTACCGTGTTGCACTGGCAAGCCGCATGAACTTTTTGCCCGAAGATGCCATGCCGATAGAAATGGTGGCGTCCGAGCGGGGACCTCGTTCAGGCCGTTTCCCGATTGCGGAAAACCCTCAACCACCGGTCCTGATCGACGGCCTTTGGGAAAACTACGAACGCCGTACAGGCCCGATTGAAACCGAAATCCGGATTCCGAACATCGACTGCGAAGGATGTGTCCTGCAAGTCGTCCAGTTCATGGCTGAACATCCCGGGCATCGAGAAGGTGGTTTCACCTATCATCACTGCGCGATGCTCAATATCTCCGCGGATCCGGCGGTTCCAAACGACGACGGCTGGCAGTAAGCATCAGCGCGGCCGCGCGACGACGTTGAGGGATTTCCGCCAGCAGCTTCTGATATAAGAGGCCGATGGCATCCCCGTCGAGAGTGCCGCTCTGGAAGAACGTGCTGTGCACGGGGGCCGTCTCTCTCGCCTTCCTGCTCGTGCTTTTTCCCGCGCTCTATTTCCTGGGCCTCGCCGTCGCGGGGGACGTGCCCGACGACGGTTATGTCCCCGAAGCTCCACCCGTCCTTGCCGCCGCCCTCTGGGCGCGGCTCGACGGAGAGGGCGAGGTCCGTGTCGACGCGCTGGGTCCCATCGACTTCGTGAGGCTGCGGTTCTGCCGGGCGTGGCAAACGCGTTTTGGGACCGTCGAAGATGCCGAGCGGTGCTGGAAGAGCCAACCGGGAATTCTGGCCGCAATCTCCACGGCCAACCAGCACCTGGAACGGCGGGAGGTCGACCCCGGATCGTTTACCGGAGGCCTCGCCCAGTTGTCGATGATCGCGTGGATGACGCGAAACCGGAATGGCCGGACTCTCATGAACATGCTGGCGGGCGACAGCGATTTCGGTTTCGGCTGGGTGGGCGTCGAGGTCGCGGCGATGGAATACTTCCAGACGACACCCGAAGCGCTGACCGCCGGGCAGGCGGCCCTCCTGGCCGCCCTCTTCAACGATCCGGAAGCCTTTCATCCGTGGTGCCGGCCAACGGCCGCGCGGACTGAACGGAACCGTATCCTCGACCGGATGTACGCGAACGGCGCGATCAGCGAGGCCGGTCGCGCGCGCGGAATCAGTGAACCCCTCGGGGTGACGACCGAACGCGGATGTTAAAGTTTCCGAGCGGAGGACGTGCGATGACTAAAAAAGTGTTGATGCCCGTGGCCAGCCTCCTCCTCGGCCTCGCCTGGTCGACCGCCGCCGGCGGGCAGTCGACCCGAGCCGAGATGGTCGAGCTGGGACAAGCCCACGATACCGCCTGGGAACTGTACCAGTTCCTCGAAGCCGAAGCCGGTGGAGGCGAGGCACTCAACTGGGCGGACCTGCCCGACTGGACCGGAATCTACACGCGCGGACGCGGCGGCCTGAACTTCGATCCCGACCAGCCCCCGGGCGGGCGGCCGACGGCCGCCCTGACGCCGGAGTTCGACCGGCGTCTGACCGAACGCCTCGAGCTGGCAACAGAAGGCATCGAGTGGGACCCGATCTCGACGTGTGCGCCGCCCGGACATCCGCGGTGGCTGACCGAGCCGTTCCTCAAGGAGTTCGTCGTCACGCCCGGCCAGACCTGGCTGATCAACGAGATGGTCAACGACATCCGCCGGATCTACACCGACGGACGCGAACACACGCCCGAAGCCGACCGGTACCCGCTCTACAACGGCGATTCGATCGGGTACTGGGACCAAGACCGGCTGATCATTCACACGAACCAACTGCGCGAAGGGATCTACCAGCGCCGCCAGCCCGACTACACTGACCAGGTCGAAACGGTCGAGATCTGGCACAAGGTCGACGACCGGAACATCGAGGTCGACGTCTGGGTTTACGATCCGCCCGCGCTCGAGACGCCCTGGTACACGAAGCAGGTCTATACGAAGCTCGACAATGCGGACCGGAGCCTGCGGATCCGGTATTGGGCGTGCAGCGAAAACCAGAACAACACCGTCTTCCAGACGGAAGAAGGCGCAACCGATTTCACGGATTTCACGTTCACCGAAGACGACGACTCCGAAGGAGGCCCGCAATGAACGTTCATACCCGATTCCTCCACTCCGCTTCCTTCGTGTTCGCGCTCCTCGTCATCGCCGCCCCCTCGTCGGCACACCACTCCAGCTACATGTTCGACGACGAACGGACCGTTACGCTCGAAGGCGTCGTGAAGGAGTTCCAATACACGAACCCGCATTCGTGGCTGCTGGTCGACGTGACCGACGATGAGGGCATCGTCACGACATGGGGCTTTGAGGCCGAAGGCCCCAGTACGCTCCAACGGGCCGGCATCCGCCCCAGCGATCTCCCCGCCGGAACGAAGCTCACCATCACCGGAAACCCAATGCGCGACGGCCGCCCGGCGGCGGCCTGGGTGGATGCGGTCCTCGAAGACGGACGGCGGCTCGTGCCGCGTCAGGGATTTCGGGTGGAGTAAGACGCCGGACAAATCGCCGATCCGCTGCGGTCGGCGGGCAGGCGACCAGTGGACGAAACGCGTGGCGTCGGAAACGCTCGAGGGAGAACCGTCGCAGTCGTACCTCGGGTCGTGGGAGCCGGGATCGCGATGGCGGGTCTGGCGATGGCCTGTTCGTCGTCGGCGCCGGTGCGTCCAACCTGATCGACCGGGTCCTCCAAGGGCAGCGTCAGGACTTCATGACCCTGGGCATCGGCCCGTTTCGCACGGGGATCTTCAATGTGGCCGACGCCGTTTTGATGCTGGGGGTGGCCCTGATCCTTTTCGGACACTCGCGAGTGACACGGGAGTGTTGAACGGGGTAGAGTGATCCGCGCCCTCCGGTCGAACGATGGGCGAAAAGGATTCGGTGCGGAAAGGATCAGGTGCATTGATGAGCAGTCGCCGGGAAACCCTCATTGGATTGGGCGCGGCCGTCGGCGTCGCGGGCCTCTCGGTCGCGGCGGGTGTCCTGAGGGGATTGCAGAGTCCCCG
>CAZTTI010000484.1:0-4382 GCA_964615925.1 uncultured Solibacteraceae bacterium | reverse complement strand
GCCGGGGTTGCCGAATACCGAGAATCCGCCTGTGACATCTGTAAAGTCGAACGGTGCCAGCTCGCGGAAATTCGGACGGTTGACAGTCTGGCTGAAGGCCACCCGGACGTTCATCCGCGAAGTCGCGGCGTAGACGACGTTGATGCTCGGGAGCCAGTCCGTGTCATCGAGGGCGGTCGAAACCACGGTCGGATCGATGGCGAACAGGTCGAAGCTGTCCAGCGTCTGTTCCGACCGCTCGACCCGTGCGCCACCGATCACGCGCCACCGCGAACCGAGCTGGAGGTCGGCCATGCCATACCCGGCAGCGATATCCTGGTTGCCCACGTATTGGTCCGTGGCTCGCGTGTCTTCGCGAACCTCGAAGTTGGGTCCGATGAAGTCCGGCGAGAACAACGCTTCGGGCGGCTGCGTCAGGTCGAGTCCGGACGTGCTGCGATGAGTGAAGCGGAAGCGCCGCGCATTGAAGTAACGGTCCTGGATCGTCCAGCTCGCTCCGCCCTTCAGCGTTCCCGTGAATCTCCCGGAGGTGACGAACTTGGAAACGTCGAGCGCGGGCTCCCAGATCGCATCCGACGTCTCGACGAACTGACGGAAGCCGCTCTGAGTCTGGTCGCGAAGCCGGAAATCGTTTACGCCCGAGCTGAACACGTAAAGCGTCTCTCGCGTGTCCGGTTCGTCGCGGTCCGCCCGGCTGTAGGCGACACGCCACTCGATCAAGCCGCCGAGCCCGGAGAAGAAGTGCTCTCCGGCGACCTGCCCCGAGTAGAGCGTTTCCTCGGTGAAACGCAGGCGCTCGTTCCGGATGTCGGTGACAAAGTCCCCGTTGTAGCCTGAGAAGAGCCGCGCCTCGTCGGTCGTGTTCTTCGTGAACAGGTTCTTGAAGAGCAACTTGTGGTTGCCGCTCAGCTTGTACGCCAGGTTGAGCACATTGCCCAGTCGGACCGTGTTGGTCGTGCTGTTAATCTGGTAGTCGTGAAACTCGACCAGATCGTCAGCATCCTCGCCGAGGCTGTAGTAGCTCTGGTCGATCTCGTCGTTCTGCAGCTTGTTCCCGTACGTGAGCGCGTAGATCACTCCCAGGTTTCCGAAGGAGTTTCCTGCGGTCAGCCCCCAGCTCTGGTTCGGATACGCGCTGTCCCGTGTCCGCGTTTCCCACACGTTCTCGAACGACTCGCCGAAGACCTCGACCTCCTCGGGCGTGAAACCGAAATCGCTGAAGCCACCGCCGCGGATCACGCGTTCGCCGGGGATGACCGACGGAAGGTGGCGTCGTGAGTCCCCGAAACCGAGCCAGTCGTGATCACCACCGGGGTAGTCGAGGTAACTCTTCCCGGTCGTCATGCTGTTGAAGCCCTGAGACACGGAGAACTCGAGCGTGGGACCGACGGGAAATTCAACCGTCTCGATGTCGACCAGCGCGCCCGCGAATTCGCCGGGCTGATCCGGGGTGAACGTCTTCTCGAGCTTGATGTTGTCGATCAGGTCGGCCGGGAAGAGATCGAGCGGGACGACCTTGCGGTCGGTCTCGGTGGACGGGAGCCGGGACCCGTTCAGTTGGGTGTTGGAAAATCGCTCGGAAAGGCCCCGAACGATGAGGTACTTGCCTTCGACCGTGGATGCGCCGACCACGCGGCTCATCGCGCCGGCCGCGTCGGAGTCGCCGTTCGACGAGATCTCCCGCCCGCTGAGGATGTCGCTGACGGTCGGCGCGCTGCGCCGCTCGAGGAGCGCGGATTCCGCTGACGCCGCCTCGATCGTCGTGGCAGTGACCTCGACCACCGTTTGCGTCGGCTCAAACGGCGACATCAGCACGTCGACCTGGGCCGGGGCGGCGGCGGTGACGGTGAGTGCGTCCTCGAACTCGACGGAAAAATATCCTGCGGCCGTCGCCCGGATCCGGTAGGTTCCCACGGGAACCCTCGCCCGGAACCCCCCGTCGAGGTCGCTGGTCGCGATCACATCGGTCCCGATGATCTCGATCTGGACGCCGCGGACGACATCGCCCGTGGAGAGGTCGTACACTCTCCCGTCCAGCACGCCGTCCTGGGCTCGTCCCTGGCCTGCTGTTGCCAGGACGAGGAGCACGGCAAGAAGTCCGGGCATACGCCGGATTCGATTGCTATACACTTTGGTTTCCCCCATTGGAGTCTTTGGCTGTGGTGGAGGCGGGGTGAATTGGCCCGCCGGAGCCAGAGTAGGATTGCGGGGTGAATCCCAGATCAATTCGATGTGAAATGTATGTGAACCATTCGGAGAAGATTCCGGGTTGCGCCTTATAAAACAGGGGGTTGGCGCGACACGCCGTAAATGCGTCCGCGAAATATTTTCCGGGTGCATGTTTTCCGGGTGCATGTTCGAAGTGCGGTCCGAGACCGGGAGGCAGTTGATGAGAATCGGGTTATGGCTGGTGATCGCTATTGCGCTGGAATGCCTACCCGTCCGGGCGCAGAGCGTGGTGGGGCCGGTTCCTCGAACCGGCGATTCCTATCCGATGATGGCGTCGGACCGTCTCTACGATCCGGTGGATCTGACCGCGCGGGGTTACGTCGAGGAGGAGTACTTCGTCTCGGGATTGGCGGGGGTCTATGGCATCGGCGCGGACGGCCGACCCGCGCGCCGGGGCGCCGAAGTGGAGTACACGACCCGGGTTCTGGTGCGTCGCCCTTCCGACGCGGCCGAGGCCAGCGGCAACGTGATTGTGGAACTTCCGAATACCGCGCGGCGTTCGGATGCCGCGTTTGTGTGGTCTCTCTCTTCGGAGCACTTCATGCGCGAGGGCGATACGTGGGTCGGTGTCACGTTTTCCCCAACGGTGATCGAGGCGCTCCGGGATTTCGATCGCGAGCGCTATGCCGACCTGGCCATGCCGAATCCATTGCCGGGGGAGGCGTGCGGGCGGGGGAATGCGGCCTCGGATTCCGAAGAAGGCCTGCGGTGGGACGCGATCGCCCATATCGGGTCGCTGCTGCGCTCCGGAGCGATGCTCGGCGGGATCGACGTCCAGCGGATTTATGCGGCTTCCCACCAGCCGGATCTCGAGACGTGGGCCGGAACCTTCCACGACAGCCTGCGCCTGGACGGAGGAACTCCCGTGTTCGATGGATACATCATCCATCGCGACCGTGCTCCCGCCAGTCTCAGCCGTTGTGGCCCTATCGGGCGGGGAGTCGCGGACCTCGAATCACTCGACGTCCCCGTGATCCGGATCGTGGCCGAAGGCGACGTGCTCGCCGCGCTCGACCGGCGGAAGGCGGACAGCGACGGCGAAGACGGGCGTTATCGCCTTTACGAAGTTGCCGGCGCGCCGCACGCCGACGCCTACTTTTACTCGTACATGCCGACGCTCGCCGTTCAGGAAGCCATTGGGACCCCACCGCTTCGCCCGGACTGGCCTTTCGACTACGAGTGCACGCCTCCGATCGCGCTCACCGAGGCGCCGATGATGCGATACGTCGCGAACGCCGCCTTCGCACACCTGGATCGCTGGGCTCGGGACGGCGTGGCCCCGCCGCGAGCCGAACGCATTGCCGTCGATGAAAACGGTGCGATCGAGCGCGACGCCTTCGGCAATGCCGTCGGCGGCGTCCGGACGCCCCAGCTCGATGTGGCGTCGTGGACCTATGTCCCCCAGTCCGACGGGCCCGGGGCCTGCGGAAACCTGCTGCACACGGTGCCCGTCATCTTCCGGGCGATCGAGGCAACTTATGGCGGTGCCGAGGGCTATCGTCAGAGGTTCCTCGAGGCTGTGGACCGCCTCGAGGAGGAAGGCTTGCTCGTACCGGCCGATGCCGCAGAGTTGAGGGTGCGCGCCGAATCATTGCCGTAGCAGTTCGCTCGTCCCTTGCCGCATGGGTAGGGTGAGTATATGCTCATGTGCATATGAGTCACCGCCTTCAGATCCTGATCCCCGAGAGCCTGGACGCCGCCATTCGAAAAGCCGCCGAACGCCGGCGGTGTTCCAAAGGGGAGTGGGTGCGGCGTGTGGTCGAAAGGGCTCTCGAAGAGGAGCAGAGGCAACCCTCGAATCCCGTGGAGCGCTTGGCGTCACTGGATGCTCCGACCGCGGACATCGACGAAATGTTGAACGAGATCGAGGCCGGCCGGCGTTGAAGGTCTTCATCGACTCCAACATCCCGATGTACGTTGCGGGTCGGCCGCACTCGAACCGGGAACCGGCGAAGCGTTTCCTCGATCAGGTGCGGGCGGGAAAGGTGGAAGCCTGCACGAGCACCGAAGTGTTGCAGGAGATCCTCTACCGGTACTCGGCGCTCAACCGCCGGGACCTGGCCGTCGAGGTCTACGAACTTTTTTCCGGAATATGCCCGGTCGTGTTTCCAGTGACGCTGGCCGATACGGATCGATGCAAGGATCTCGTTTCC
>CAZTTI010000483.1:0-3818 GCA_964615925.1 uncultured Solibacteraceae bacterium | reverse complement strand
GAGCTGAAGAACGAGATCGCGACGGCGAACCCGTATCGGGAGTGGCTGGACGGGCATCTGGTGCGCCTCGCCGATCTTCCCGAAGCGGCCGAAATTCCCGAGCCGGATCATTCCACGGTGCGCCAACGGCAGCGGATCTTCGGCTACACGCACGAAGACCTGCGCATCCTGATGGCGCCCATGGCGCGAACCGGCGGAGAGGCGCTCGGCTCGATGGGGAACGACACGCCCCTGGCCGTTCTCTCGGATCAGGCGCCCAGCCTCTTCAACTACTTCAAGCAGCTCTTCGCGCAGGTCACGAATCCCCCGTTGGACGCGATCCGCGAGGAACTGGTGACGTCCTCGGTCAGCTACATCGGGGCCGAGCGCGATCTGCTGAATCCCGTGCCCGAGAGTTGTCGACAGATCAAGATCCTTTCGCCCGTCCTCGACAATGCCGAGTTCGCGAAGCTCGTCTCCATGACGCCGGAGGATTTCCGGTCGAGGACGCTCGCGATGACGTTTCCCGTCGCCGATGGCGGTCAAGGCCTCGAGCGCGAGCTGGATCGCCTGACCGGCGCCGCGGTCGACGCCATCGATTCCGGCGTGAACATCCTGGTCCTTTCCGATCGCGGCGTGGACGGTGAGAACGCGCCTATTCCGAGCCTGCTGGCGACGGCCGGAGTGCACCACCGCCTCATTCGTGAAGGCATGCGCACGCGGGCGGCCATCATCGTCGAGACGGGCGAGGCGCGCGAGGTGCACCACTACTGCCTGCTCCTCGGATACGGTGCGACCGCGATCAATCCGTACCTTGCGTTCGAATCGCTGGACGACCTGATCCGCCAGGGATTCCTCGGCATCTCGCACACCGAAGCGGTCAACCACTACATCAAAGCCGTCAAGAAGGGCGTCATCAAGGTGATGTCGAAGATGGGGATCTCCACGCTGCAGAGCTACCGCGGTGCGCAGATCTTCGAGGCGATCGGGCTCAACAAGGACTTCGTCGACAAGTACTTCACCTGGACGGCGTCGCGAATCGGAGGGATCGGCATCGAGGAGCTCGCCGTGGAGGTGCTCGAACACCACCGCCGCGCGTTCCCCGACCGTGCCGTGCGGACATCCGACCTCGAATGGGGCGGGTTCTACCAGTGGCGGCGCGAAGGGGAGTACCACATGTACAACCCCGAGACCGTCCACCTCCTGCAGTACTCGACCCGCAGCAACGACTACGCGCTGTTCAAGAAGTTCAGCGCCGCGGCCAATGCCACCGATGAGAAGTTGTGCACACTACGGGGCCTCTTGGACTTCAACTTCGCGGAGAACCCTGTGTCCCTCGAGGACGTTGAGCCCGTCTCGGAGATCGTCAGGCGGTTTGCGACCGGGGCGATGTCTTTCGGTTCGATCAGCAAGGAAGCCCACGAGACGCTCGCGATCGCCATGAACCGGCTCGGCGCCAAGAGCAACACGGGAGAGGGCGGCGAGGACCCGGCGCGGTACATTCCCGACGAGAACGGCGATTCGAGGAAAAGCGCGATCAAGCAGGTCGCATCCGGACGATTCGGCGTCACCAGTGAATACCTCGTGAACGCCGAAGAACTCCAGATCAAGATGGCCCAGGGCGCCAAACCGGGCGAGGGCGGGCAACTGCCCGGTTACAAGGTGGACAAGTACATCGCCCGCGTGCGTCATTCCACGCCGGGCGTCGGGCTGATCTCTCCGCCCCCGCACCACGACATCTATTCGATCGAGGACCTGGCCCAGCTCATCTTCGATCTCAAGAATTCCAACCCCCGCGCCCGCGTGAGCGTGAAGCTGGTGTCCGAGGTCGGCGTGGGAACCGTGGCGGCGGGCGTGGCCAAGGCCCACTCCGATGTGGTCCTCATCTCCGGGGACAGCGGCGGAACCGGTGCATCACCGTTGACGAGCGTCAAGCACGCCGGCATTCCCTGGGAATTGGGCCTGGCCGAGACCCATCAGGTCCTGGTTGCGAATGACCTCCGGAGCCGCATCATCGTCCAGACCGACGGCCAGATCAAGACGGGCCGGGACGTGGTGATTGCCTGCCTGCTGGGAGCCGAGGAGTTCGGGATTGCCACCGCAGCCCTCGTCGTGACCGGCTGCATCATGATGCGCGTCTGCCACCTGAACACGTGCCCGGTCGGGATCGCGACCCAGGATCCGCGGCTGCGGGCGAAATACGCGGGGGATCCCCAGCATGTGGTGAACTATTTCCGTTTCGTCGCCGAGGAGGTACGGGAGTTGATGGCCCAGCTCGGGTTCCGCACCGTCGACGAGATGGTCGGACGAATGGACAAGCTCCACACCAACAAAGCCGTCGATCACTGGAAGGGGAAGCGCCTGGACCTGTCGGCGATTCTCGACCAACCCCAGGTGCCTTCGACGGTCGGCAAGCGAAAGACGAAAGAGCAGGATCACGGGATCGACAAGGTGCTCGACCAGAAGCTGGTCGAACTCGCCGCCGACGCGATCGAACACCGGCGCCCCGTCGAGATCCGGCTGCCGATCAAGAACTCGAACCGGACGACCGGAACGATCCTCGGAAGCGAGATCACACGCCGCTACGGCGCCGAACCTTTCGATAGGGAAGACACGATCGACATCCACTTCACCGGGTCCGCGGGACAGAGTTTCGGGGCGTTCGTTCCGAAAGGAATGACCCTGACCCTCGAGGGAGACGCGAACGACTATCTCGGCAAGGGATTGAGCGGTGGGCGCCTCATCGTTTTCCCGCCCAGGGAGTCGACGTTCGCGCCCGAAGAAAACATCATCGTCGGGAACGTCGTTCTCTACGGCGCGACCGGGGGCGAAGCCTTCATCCGCGGTCTGGCCGGAGAGCGATTTTCTGTCCGCAACAGCGGCGCCTATGCGGTGGTCGAAGGCGTGGGCGACCACGCATGTGAATACATGACCGGCGGCCGTGTGATCGTTCTCGGCCCGACGGGCCGGAACTTTGCCGCCGGGATGAGCGGGGGAATCGCTTATGTGCTCGACCGCGCCGGCGATTTCCCGAGCCGCTGCAACCTCGAGATGGTGAACGTGGAACGGTTCGAGGACGAAGCCGAGGAGAACATGGTGCGGTTCCTCATCGAACGTCACGTGAACTACACGGACAGCACCCATGCCAAGTCGATCCTGGACGACTGGAAGAAGCTCAGAAAGCGCTTCGCCAAGATCATGCCGCTGGACTACAAGCGCGTGAAGCAGGAGCAGGAGGAGTTGGAGGCGACGGCCCATGGGTAAGCCGACCGGATTTCTCGAAATCGCGAGAGTCCTCCCCCGGCGACGGCCGGTGGCCGAGAGAGTCGGCGACTATCATGAGGTTTACGAGACCTTTCCCGAATCCGGACTGAAGGCTCAGGCCTCTCGATGCATGGACTGCGGCATCCCCTTCTGTCAGCAGGGATGCCCGCTCGGAAACATCATTCCGGACTGGAACGACCTCGTGTACCGCAACCATTGGCGTGAAGCGATCGACCGGTTGCACGCGACGAACAATTTTCCGGAATGGACCGGCCGGCTCTGTCCCGCGCCGTGCGAGGGCTCGTGCGTGCTGGGAATCAACGCCGACCCGGTGACGATCAAGCAGGTCGAGTACACTATCATCGAGCACGCGTTCGAAGAGGGCTGGATCCAGGCGTCTCCGCCGGTGAAGCGGACGGGAAAGAAGGTGGCCGTCGTCGGTTCGGGGCCCGCCGGGCTGGCCGCGGCCGATCTGTTGAACCGGGCCGGACACCGCGTGACGGTTTTCGAAAGGGCCGACCGGATCGGCGGGCTCCTGCGGTACGGCATCCCCGAGTTCAAGATGGAGAAGCGAT
>CAZTTI010000482.1:0-3242 GCA_964615925.1 uncultured Solibacteraceae bacterium | reverse complement strand
ATCTTCATGCCGCGCCGTCGCGCTTCGAGAACGATCTCGGCGTCGATGAACCAGTCGTCGGAAACGAGCTTCAGGTCACCGTAGGCCCGGCGCGTGAAGCCCTTGGGCTTGCCGTTGATATCCCATAGTCCCCAGGTGCCGAACAACAGGACGAAGATCGCGTTGTAGACGCCGGTCAGAATGCGGCGCCGAAGTCCGTCGTGGCGCGCGACGCGGCGTCCCTTGACGACATCGACACCCGTGTTGCGGAGACGCTCGTAGGCGCGAACCGCGTCGTGCGGAGGATTCTGGCCGTCCCCGTCCATCACGACCAGGAACCTTCCTTGGGCCGCGTCGAGGCCGGATCGCATGTCCCACCCCATTGCGCCGTCCTTCGGACGGGCAACTACCACGGTGTCGGTCCGGCCCTCGGCCAGTTCGCGCGCAATAGCCATTGTCGAGTCCGGCGAGTCGCGGTGATAGTTGGCGACCAGGACGATTTCGAAAGGCGCGCTGAGACGTTCCAGTTCACCGCGGAGGGCGGTGACGACGGGGCGCAACCCCTCCTCGGCACGGTAGCCGAGCACGACCACCGACAGATCGATGTTTCCGATCGATGACCTCATGGCACGCCCGGCAGTATACGCGCGTCGGCCGCTGTCCGAAGCCCGGGGATTATTGAGCCGGTGGAGAGCGGCGAAGGCCGAAGAGGGAATTTATCGTTGCTCGTGTCCACCTCTCATGAAACCCTGTTCCCGGAGAGAGGGAGAAGCGATGAAAGTGCTGCGAATCCTCAAACGCCCCCGGTTTTCGCCCGACGGTGAATGGATCGTGTTCACGTCCGATCGTGCGGGCTACCATCGGATTGAACGTCTCGAAAGGGGGACACCATGGCTGCTCTGATTCCGCTGCTCGTTCTCGGCGCCATCGTCGTCGTGATCGCGCTCGTCGTTTCCGGCATCTACAACCGCTTGGTTGCGTTGAAGAACCGCTACACCAACGCGTTCGCGCAGATCGAAGTGCAACTGAAGCGTCGTTACGACCTCATCCCCAACCTCGTCGAAACCGCCAAGGGTTACATGGCCCACGAGCGCGAGACGCTCGAGGCCGTCATCGCCGCCCGGAACCAGGCGATCGCGGGACTGGACGCCGCACGGTCGGCTCCGGGGTCGCCGGACGCAATGAAGCAGCTCGCCGGCGCCGAGAGCATGCTGTCGGGAGCGCTCGGCCGTTTGAACGTCGTCGTCGAGCAGTATCCGGACCTCAAGGCCAACCAGAACATGATGCAACTCAGCGAAGAGCTGACATCGACCGAAAACAAGGTCGCGTTCTCCCGGCAGGCTTTCAACGACGGGGTCACCGCCTACAATACCTACAAGCAGTCGTTCCCGGCCGTCGTCCTCGCCGGCATGTTCGGACACGGCCAGGACGCCTCGCTGCTCGAATTCGAAGACAGCGCCGCGATCCAGCAAGCTCCCAAGGTTTCCTTCTGACGCATGGATTTCTTCGCGAGTCAGGATGCCGCGCGTCAGAAGACCGGGCGCCTGGTCGCGCTGTTCGGTCTCGCTGTCGTCTCGATCATCCTGTGCGTCTACGTCGTCATCGCGCTGGCGTTCGGGTTTGGAGTGGATCCCGCCTCCGGGTTCTGGCATCCGGATCTGTTCATTGCCGTCATTCTGTGCACGGTGGGGATCGTCGCCTTCGGCAGCCTCTACAAGATCGCCCAGCTCCGCGGGGGAGGACGCGTGGTCGCCGAGGCGCTCGGCGGGCGTCTCATCCGGACTGACAGCCAGGATCCGGACGAGCGCAAGATCCTCAACGTGGTGGAGGAAATGGCCATCGCATCCGGCACGCCGGTGCCTCCGGTCTACCTGATGGCGCGGGAAGAGGCGATCAACGCGTTCGCGGCCGGGTATTCGCCCGACGATGCCGTCATCGGCGTCACGCGGGGCACGATCGAACAACTCAGCCGGTCGGAACTCCAGGGCGTAATCGCACACGAATTCAGCCACGTCCTGAACGGCGACATGCGTCTCAACATCCGGTTGATCGGCATCCTCCACGGGATTCTCGTCATCGGGTTGATCGGCTACTTCATCCTGCGCAACATGGCTTTCGGGGCGCGTGTCCGGCGCCGGGGCAAGGACGCAGGGGGGGCCGCCGCCATCTTCGCTGTCGGGGCCGGGCTGGCCGTCGTCGGCTCTGTCGGCACGCTTTGCGGCAACCTGATCAAGGCCGCCGTCAGCCGCCAGCGGGAATTCCTGGCCGATGCGTCGGCGGTGCAATTCACGCGCGACCCGATCGCGATCGCCGGCGCCCTCAAGCGCATCGGCGGGTTCTCGCCGGGTTCCGGCATTCGGAGCCCCGGCGCGGCCGAAGCCAGCCACATGTTCTTCGCGAGGGCCCTGACCTCGGGACTGCAATCCATGTTCGCGACGCATCCCGCCCTCGAAACACGCATCCGGCAGATCGAACCTCACTGGGACGGAAACTATCTCCCGCCGCGACAGGTCGAACGTCCCGAGAGGCAGGTCGCCGCGAGCAGCGGCAAACGACAGGTGGATGTTGCCGGGATCATCACCGGCGCCGCAATTCTGGCCGGTGGGGGGAACGCCGGAAATTCGCCGGAGTTGGGAAAGGAAACCGCCGTCGCGCGGATCGGAAACCCGACGACGGCTCACGTGGAGTACGCTGCGAGCCTCGTCGGCAGCATCCCCGAAGCCGTTCGCTCGGCCGCACACGAATCCTACGGCGCCCGAGCCGTCGTCTACGCTCTCCTCCTCGATACGAACGCGGAGGCCCGAGGCCGGCAGATGGCCCACCTCGAGGCGCATGCCGACGCGGGTGTCATCCGGCTCGTGGGTCAGCTCCTGGAGCTGATTCGGGCTGTCCCGCCGGAAGCGCGCCTGCCCCTCATCGACATCGCCACGGCCGCGCTCAGCGAGTTGAGCGCATCACAATACACGACATTTCGACGGAATGTGATTGCGCTGGTGCGAGCCGACGAAACGTGGAGCCTGTTCGAATGGGTGCTCTGCCGCCTGTTGCTGCGGCATCTCGACCCCAGGTTCTCTGACGTCGAACGTGTCCGAGCCATGTATTACTCGCTCGACCGACTCGGAGGCCCGTGTTCGACTCTGCTCTCGGCGCTGGCCGATCGCGGTCACGAGACCGAGGAAGAGGCCCGGCGAGCCTTTACACAGGGAGCGGCGCGTTTGGGAATTCCGGATCTCGTGTATATCGGTGACGGCCAAGTCACGCTC
>CAZTTI010000481.1:0-11950 GCA_964615925.1 uncultured Solibacteraceae bacterium | reverse complement strand
TCAGTTCGCTCCCTGCCTCAGCTTTGAAGCCTCGGCGCATTCCGCCATCACAGTGAAGTAGTTCTGCACGCTGTCGGTACCGACGATGAAGGGATGGGGCTCGCCCAGTTCGCGATGCGCACCCAGGAGACGGGCCCGCGTATAGGCGCCGTCGTACTCGCTGTGGTTGGAGAGCATCACCGTGGCGCCCACCCGCGCCGCGACTTCGGCGATCCGGTTCTGCGAAGCGATGTACTGATCCCACCGCGCAGGGTCGTTGTCGAAGCCGCCGGTCAGTGTGCCACCCGAATACGCGACCCAGACTGTCCGGCCCTGGTCTTCGACCGGAAAGACGTAGGACAGCGTGCCCTGGGTGTGTCCGGGCGTTGCCACGATGGTGACGGTCGTTTCACCGAGCTGGATCTCGCCGCCCTCCAGCCCGATCGCGATGTCCCGTGTGGGGACGCCTCCGGTGGCCGTCGGGGGCCGCTGGAGCGTCGACTCCCAGTCGGCGGCGCCCATCACCACCTGCGCGCCGAAGCGCCGCTGAAGTTCGGCGGCCCCCTGGTCGTGGTCGCCGTGGGCATGGCTGATGATGACGTAGTAGATGTCGTTTGGGTCGAGGCCCAGCGCCGTGAGACCGTCGATGATCTCTGGTTCGGTAGCCCAGGCGAAATTCGTGTCGATGATGATGATCCCGTCGCTCGTCCGCAGCGCCCATGACGAGTGTTGGCGTGTCCCCAACCAGTAGAGATTGTCGAACACGCGATAGGGCGAGGCATACCACCCGGCCGGATCCGGCGTCGCGGCCGGCCCCCCGCCGCGTCCGGCCGCGCCCCGCCCCGCCGCCCCGCGTCCCAGCGCCCCCCGGGCGCCCCCACCACGGCCCAGGCCAGAGAAACAGAGGTTTGCGAACGTCGGCAGGTAATCCTGCCCGGCCGCCGCCCTGGCGGCCGCGACGTGCGCGTCGATTTCGCTCTGGGGCGCCTGAGCCAAGGCCGGCGTGCCCATCGTGCCTGTGAGGAGCGCAACGAGCAATCCGGAGAGTGACCATGTGTATTTCACGATCTTGTCTCCATCGTGGAATCAGGTTTCGGGACCGAACAGCCGTGGAAATAACGATTCTGCCCTTAAGAAAGGCAGGATCCAAGCGGTTTCGCGGAGGCGACTATCGTGAGAAGTGTCGGGTCCTCGACACTATTGCGCTTCCCGCCGCCCTCTTCTATCGTTACGGGCCAGACATCCCATGCCTAGTCCCACGCCAGCCCCGAGGTCCATGTACTCGACCGTGCTCAAGGCCTCACTGGGAATTGTGCTCGTCGCGATCCTCCTGTTCGCGGCCGGATACCCCCTCATCGGCGGGCCTCTGCTGACCGCGTTCTTCGCCCTCGCGGCCTATGGAGTCCGGGGTCACGAGAAACTGCACGGCATCTCGTTCAGCCTTCTGATCTTCGCCGCGGTGTCTTTCGCGATGAACTACCCGGCGCCACTGGTCCGCTGGGGCGATTTCGGTCTGGACGCACTGATCGTGCCGCTGTTGCAGATCATCATGTTCGGTATGGGCACGGCGATGAGTGCGGGGGACTTCGTCGGCGTCGTCCGGGCGCCCAAGGCCGTCTTCATCGGGCTTGCCTGTCAGTTCACGGTGATGCCGTTCGTCGGCGCCGGCCTCGCCCTCGCCTTCAGTCTGGAGCCGGAGGTGGCGGCCGGAATCATTCTGATCGGCGCCGCGCCCAGCGGTCTGGCATCGAACGTCATGGCCTACATCGGCAAGGCCAATCTCGCGTTGTCGGTAACGCTGACGACCGTTGCCACCCTGCTGGCGCCTCTGGTCACGCCTTTCTATATGCAGTGGCTGGCCGGCCAGCTCATTCCGATCGATACCTGGGGCATGATGTGGAGCATCATCCAGATCACGATCCTGCCCATCATTGCCGGGCTGATCTTCAATTACTTCCTGCACGGCAGAACCGACTGGCTCGATCGGCTCATGCCGAAGGTTTCCATGGGCGGCATCGTTCTGATTCTCATGATCATGACCGCCGGCGGTCGCGACAACCTGCTCCAGATCGGCTTGCTTCTGATCCTCATCAGCCTGCTGCACAACGTTGCGGGGTATCTGATGGGTTACTGGAGTTGCTGGGTTCTCGGTCTGGACGAGAAATCCTGCCGGACGATCTCGTTCGAAGTCGGCCTTCAGAACGCCGGCTTGGCGACCGGACTGGCGCAGGAGATGGGCCGAATGGCAACGGTTGGACTGGTGCCGACGGTGTTCGGTTCGCTGATGAACATTACGGGTGCAACCCTGGCCACGTTTTGGCGGGATAGACCGATGGTGCCAAGATCCTGATTCGAACGCCATGGTCAGAATGGATGTTGCTTGGGACCAGTTTGGGAATCGAGTGAAGAGGAGAGCCGTCATGAGGAAGTCGGGAAAGATCAACTCCGTCATCGCGTGGATCGCGTGTCTGTCGATGGCCGTGCCGGCCGTCAACGCCCAGTCCGTCGTTTCCGATGAGCAGGCCCGCGGCGAGTGGACGACGTACGGGGCCAACCTGGCCAGCCACCGCTATTCACCGTTGGACCAGATCAATGCGGACAACTTCGGGAATCTCGAGATCGTATGGCGGCTGCGCACCGATTTTCTCGGACCTCGGCCGGACGTCCTGTATTCGGCGACACCGCTCTACGTGAACGGCGTCCTGTACACGACGGCCGGCCAGAGGCGCGCGGCCGTAGCGCTGGATCCGGCTACGGGCGAGATGATCTGGATGCATAGTGAAAACGAAGGCGAACGCGGTGATGCCGCCCCTCGCCAGGGGGCCGGTCGCGGCCTGTCGTACTGGGCGAACGAGGACGGTACCGACCAGCGCATTATCTACGTCACCCCCGGATATCGTATGGTCGCGCTCGATGCGGGAACGGGACATCCCGTCGAGTCGTTCGGAAACAACGGGGTCGTCGATCTGAAAGAGAACTTCGACCAGGAGATCGATCCCATCGACTCGAACATCGGTTTGAATGCCACGCCCCTCGTCGTGGGTGATGTGGTCGTCGTGGGGGCGGCGCATCGGCCCGCCGGCAGCATGGAGTCGAGGTGGGATACGCGGGGGTACGTTCGCGGCTACGATGTACGCACGGGCGAGCGCCTGTGGATCTTCCACACGATTCCGTTGCCGGGGGAATTCGGTTACGACACGTGGGGAGAAGACACCGCCGGCCAGAACGGCAACGCCGGTGTCTGGGCGCAGATGAGCGCCGATCCCCAACTCGGGCTCATTTACCTGCCCGTCGAGATGGCGTCGGCGGACTACAACGGATTCAACCGGCCCGGAGACGGGCTGTTCGGCGAGTCGCTGGTCGCTGTCGACGTGCGAACCGGCGAGCGCCGATGGCACTATCAGACCATCCATCACGGCCTCTGGGACTGGGACCTCCCTTGCGCGCCGATCCTGTTCGACATGGAATTGGACGGCCGGGTCGTCAAGGCGCTGGCGCAGCCCACCAAGTCGGCATTCCTCTTCGTGCTGAACCGCGAAACCGGGGAGCCGATCTGGCCGATCGAGGAGCGCCCCGTGCCACAGTCGGAGTCGCCGTTCGAACGCACCAGTCCGACCCAGCCGTTCCCGACGTGGCCGGAGCCGTTCGACCGCCAGGGCATTTCCATGGATGACCTGAATGACCTGACGCCGGCGCTCCGCGCGGAAGCCGAACAGGCGGTCGAGCAATATCGTCTGGGACCCCTGTTTACGCCTCCCGCGGTGGCGACACCGGACGGGCCGATCGGCACACTCATGCTGCCGGCCGATGTCGGCGGCGCCAACTGGCCGGGAGGGAGTTTCGACCCCGACACGAACCGCCTCTACATCCATTCACATACGGCTGTGTTTACGTTGCGCGACATTCCCGCCGACCTGGAGCCCTTCAACCCCGGCCCGGAAGGTGAGGCTCCGGATGCGACTCCGGCCGCTGCTTCACCCCCCGGGCTGGGACGCGGGCGAGGTGCTCCCGCTGCCGGCCGGGGCGGTCTGGCAGTCGGGCGTGGCGGGCGTGGCGGGACCACTCTTCAGGGCACCATCCCGCTGATCAAACCGCCTTACGATCGTATTACGGCCTACGACATGAATACGGGCGAGATGCTCTGGCAGAAGACCCATGGAACTACCCCCGATAACATCCGTAACAACCCGGCGCTGGAAGGGCTCGATGTGGATCGTCTCGGCGCCTACGGTCGCATCTTCATCGGCACACTGACGACGGGCAGCCTGGTGATTGCCGGCGAGGGTGCGACCCATACAAACGAAAACGGGGAAACCGTGGCCCTGCTGCGGGCTTATGACAAGGCCACCGGCGAGGACGTCGTGGGGCGGGTGGAAATGCCGGCCCGGCAGACCGGGTCTCCGATGACGTACCTCCACGAAGGCGAGCAGTACATCGTGCTGGCGGTGAGCCACCAGGGCGCCAACGCGGGAGGTGAACTGATTGCCTATGCCTTACCCTGAGGATCGCGGGGCCACAGTGAACGATTCGAAAACCGAGCCACGTCTGAATGTACTCCGAAGCAAATCGCGTAAGCCACGAGTCGACACCCGAGGCGAAGATCGGTCTGTTCCGGTCGCTCTTCCGGGGCCGCTCGACGTCTATCCACGTCGCTTCGAAAGTTGCAGGACGGGCAAGTCCGGCTACGCCCGCCTGCGCGGAGGACGCCGCGTCGAACACGACCGGCGCCGGGCTCTTGCGTCCTTTTGACTCCCTGTGCGTCTCTACGGTTGAAGCCAACCAAGGAGGCCGTTATGAGACTGCAACTTGCCCTGAATGTCCGCGATCTGGACGAAGCCGTTGAGTTTTACAGCCGATTCTTCAACGTCAGACCCCACAAGCTCCGCAAGGGCTACGCGAACTTCGCCATCGATTCGCCGCCGCTGAAGCTGGTGTTGTTCGAGAATCCCAATGCTTCCGAGCGGTTGAACCACCTCGGCGTGGAGGTGTTCTCCGCCGTGGAGGTCGAGACCGCCCGGGAGCGCTTCACCGAAGCCCGCATACTGGACGGAGGCGAAGACGGCGTTTTATGCTGCCATGCGACCCAGGACAAGATCTGGGCGAACGAACCTCAGGGGTTGAACTGGGAATGGTACCGAATCATCGACGACAACCCGGACGAAAGCGTTCGCGCGTCGGCCTGCTCGACGGGGGAGATGGCCCAACCCGAACAGGCCGTGTGCTGCGCCTGAGGTGGGATCCAAATGACTGAGTTGGCCTTCGATCGGCGTCTGCGCGCCTACATCTCACGGCGCGTCGATGCCGCGTTTGTCGACGACATTTTCGGCGATATCCTGCTGCGCGTGGCGGCGCATCGTGATCAGTTCGACGCTGCCGGCAATCCTCTCGCGTGGTTGTACCGGGTTGCCGGCAACGTCATCGCCGACCATTACCGCCGCCGGGCAGTGGAGCACACGGCGAAAAAGCAACTGCAACACGAGGAAGCCGGCCGAGCCGGCGCCGCGAACGACGAAACCAACAGTTATCGCGAGCTTGCCGAGTGCGTGCGACCGATCATCGAGACGCTGCCCGGAGATTACCGGGATGCGTTGTTGCTGACCGATATCCAGGGGATGACGCAAGCCGAGGCTGCCGCCCGGGCGGCCCTGTCGGTATCCGGCATGAAATCGCGCGTGCAGCGTGGCCGCGACAAGCTCAAAGACGCCCTGCACCGGTGCTGCGAGATCGAGCTCGATCGGCGGGGGCAGATTGTAGACTTCGCGCCACGGGGACCTTCGCCTTGCGATGAGCCTTGCAAGGAACACTTATGATGGAGGCCGTCGAGGATCAGATGCTCCGTCGATCAACTTCCGTGGTGGATCAGGCCGCGGCCAACTCGTGTGCTACAGGAACTGGCCATCTTCACGTGCTACGAAGAGTCCCGGCGATTCCACGCCTCCTCGCGTCGAACCAGGCCATCCAGTGTCTCCTGAATTCTCTGGTGCGCTTCCCGCACGGCGTCTTCCCCGCTTCGGGGTTCGACCCAGATGGGGGGCGCGACGAACATCCGGGCACGGGTTAAGGGAATCGGGATCTGGAAGCCGTCCCAGGAACGAAGCTGGACCTTCCGTGCCAGGGCGATGTGAAAGCAGAGGATGGCGGCGCCGGTCTTGCGCGCCAGGATGGCCGGGCCGGGTTTGGCCACGTGGCGCGGGCCGCGGGGTCCGTCGATCGTGAACGCCACATCGCGCCCCTCGCGGATGGCGCGGGCCATTTCACCCAGGGCGCGAAGACCTCCCCGGGAACTCGACCCGCGCGCGGCGCCGAAACCATGGCGTTCGATGCATCCTGCAATGAAGTCCCCGTCGCGGTTCAGGCTCGTCATCACCACGATCCCGCGCCTCCGCCAATACCACGTCGCCGGAAAGATCCGCCCGTGCCAGAACGTGAAGATCGCCCGGCGGCCGGCGCCGTGGATGGCGGCGAGGTGCTCGGTCCCTTCCGATTCCCAACGGAGTGTGGATCCGACGAGGCGGATGGCCCAGTATCCGGTCCAGGAGATCAGCGTCGTCGCGAGCGTGGTCCGGAACGGCTTCCGGATTGGGGCCGGAGAGTCGTCGACGGGGGACACGGGAATCGTCAAAGATAGTCTTTCGGATCGCGCGTAAACTGGTCGTAACATCCCGCGGAGCAGAAGTAGTACTTCGTGCCACGGTATTCGGTTTTAAATTCTGCTATTTCCGGATCGACCGGCATCTGACAGACAGGGTCTGTTTCCATAGAGAACCTCCTGGGAAAGGATATCAGAAGCTTCCGGCCAAGGAGCGGCGTTGAGTCCGGACGCTACGACCGTCAGAATAGGAATGTGAAGGTTCTGCTCTGGGATATCGATATGACGTTGGTGCGCACCGGTGGTGCCGGACGGCGGAGTCTCGCGAAGGCGTTCATGCAACTTCACGGTTGGGAAGCCGCGATGGACGGGATCCCCTTCGGCGGTCAAACCGACCGGGCGATTCTGGCCCAGGTGTTTCGAAGCCGCGGGGCCGAATCCGAGGAGACCCTCGCCGAGACCACGGCGAAGTTGCTCGACCGCTACGTCGAAATCCTCCGCACGGAAATCCTCGTGGGCGATTATGAGGTCCTGCCGGGTGTCCGGGAGATTCTCGACGAGCTCCAGAGTGATGCGCGCGTCATCATGGGGCTGGGGACGGGAAACATCGAGCCGGGAGCACGGATCAAGCTCGAACCGGCCGGCCTGAACGAGTATCTCCCGTTCGGAGGTTTCGGGAGTTCATCGGAAGATCGGGTCGACGTGATCCGCCAGGCGTATGGCGAAGCCCTCCGTTTTGCCGGCCAGGCGATCGCGCCGGCAGACGTCTTCGTGATCGGCGACACGCCCAACGATGTCCGGTCCGGAAAGGCCCTCGGCTTTCGCACGGTCGGCGTCGCCACTGGACATGACGACGAACGCGTGCTCCGGTCCGCGGGGGCCGACATGGTTTTCGCCGACCTGGCCCGCGGAAAGGATCAGTTGATCCGTTCCACTCGGACCGCGTAGACGTCGACGCGTTCGACCGGCGTCTCCCCGTTCGTCTCGACTGCCACAATCGCCTCGACGACGTCCATTCCGTCGACGACGTCTCCAAACACCGTATACACGCCGTCGAGCACGGGCTGTTCGGAAAGCACGATGAAGAACGACGTCAGCGCGCTGTCGAGCGCGTCGCCGCGCGCCATCGACACGGTTCCCGCGACGTGGAGGGCGTCGCTCAACTCGGCGTCGATCTCGACGACGTATTCCCGCGTTTCCTGCGGGTACATTCCTATCCGCGTGTTGAGATCCCCTCCCTGGATGACGAAACCCGGCGCGACCCGGTGAAATGCCGTCTGGTCGTAGACGCCCATCGCGGCCAGGCGGAGGAAATGGCGGACGGTGTTCGGAGCCCGATCGGGACGGAATCCGATCGTGATCTCGCCGAACGCCGTCTCCAGAACGGCGCGGAAATCCGCCAGTTCCTCATCGGTTTCGGTCGTGAACGGCGTGACGGGTGGAGGCGGTACCGGACGGAGCGTGATCGAGAGGATCTCGACGCGTTCGGTGGCGATCTGTTTGTCGTCTACCGGCGTCGCCGAGATCCGGTCCAGGACATCGAGTCCTTCGACGATGCGGCCGAAAGCGGTGAACTGGCCCGTGAACTGCGGCTGGTCCCCGATGCAGATGAAGAACTGCGACCCCGCGCTCGAGGAATCTCCGGGCAGGAGCGTCGCGACCACGGTCCCCGCCGTGAACTCGATGTCGGAAAACTCCGGTTCCAGGTCCATGTGAAAGCCGCCCGTTCCGTATTCGTCGCGCTTCGCCGGATCGCGCGTCAACGGGTCGCCTGCCTGAACGATGCCGCTCTCGAACATGCTGTGGAACGTCGTGCCGTCGTAAAAACCTTCTTCGAACAGACGAAGAAAGTGATCGACGTGAGCGGGCGCCACTTCGGCGTAGAATTCCATGACGAACTCGCCCGCGGTGGTTTCGAAGACCGCCTGGAGATCGCCGCGGCCGGGAAGCGGGTCCTGAGCCGGCAACGCCGCGGCCGTCGCGAAAAGGAGCGCCGCGGCCCCGGTCAATATGGTCACCAGCCGGATCACGCCGCCCTTCAGATGTGGTACATGACCTGCCGGTCGCGTTTCCGGACCTGGCCGACGAGCTGGGCGAACGAGATGTGGTTCAGGACCGAACCGATCGCGGAATCGACGTCCTGCCAGATCGCGCGAAACTGGTCGGATGTGTCGCGTCGCGCCCCGTTTTCCGATCCCGGATGCTGGACGAAAGGTCCGCTGATGCTCTGAATCACGTCGCCGACCGTGATCTCCGAAGGCGGCCGGGCCAGGACATATCCGCCGTCGGTCCCCCGCTTGCTCCGAACGATGTCGACGCGCTTCAAGACCTGCATGATCTGGAAGAGGAACTTGACGGGGATGTTCTGGCGCTCGGCGATGTCGTGGACTCGGACCGGGACATCGGGCTCATAGCTCAGGGCGAGCTCGAGAACTGCGAGACACGCATACTCGTCTTTCGCCGAAATTTTCACGCCGGTTCACTATAGCATGCGGGTTTGGAGGCACCGGCCGATGTCGATCACTTCTTGCAATTGCCGCGGTGCTTCAATAGATTCTCGTAAAGATTTCACAGGGGAGAGCCATGCGTGTGAACGTGGGGGGATTTCTACGACGAACCGTGTTGGTCGGGACCGGCATGCTTCTTCTGCTCGCCGTGCCTGGGGTGACGGCGGCGCAGTGGCCGGACCACCCGACGCCCAACGTGCCGCGGACCGGCGAAGGTGAACCGGACCTTGCGGCGCCGGCCCCGCGGACGCCCTGGGGTACGCCCGACCTCTCGGGAATCTGGCAGAACCGCCGGGGACCGGGACGCGACGGGCCGGAACAGCCGGCCGGGGGGCCGCCTCTCGCCACGTTCTTCGATGCCGGAGCCAACTTCGAAGACGGCTTGCCGTTGACGGATTGGGCGCGCGAGGTTCGCGCACAGCGCACGGCCGACAATCAGAAGGACAATCCCGACGCGCACTGCCTTCCCATGGGTTTCCTTCAGTTCCACCTGCATCCCCAGCCGCGAAAGATCCTCCAGACGCCCGAAGTCCTGGTCATGCTCTACGAGGCGAACTACGGCGTCCGGCAGATCTTCACCGATGGCCGCGCGCTTCCCGGAAACGATCCGTTCCCGTGGTGGTACGGGTATTCGGTCGGCCGCTGGGAGGGCGATACGCTCGTCGTCGAGACGACGGGGTTGAGGGACGGCGGGTGGCTCGACGTGTACGACAGCCCGTTCACCGACGAAGCCCGCGTCACGGAGCGCTTCACCCGCCTGGACTACGGGACGCTTCAGATCGACATCACCGTCGAGGACCCGCGGGCCTATACCGAACCGTTCACCGTCCGGGTGAACCAGGAGATCATGCTCGACACGGAACTGATCGAGTTCATCTGTCTCGAAAACGAACAATCGTCCCTGCGCTACACCGACGAGGACTAGAAACGATGAAAGAGAAACTCTTGCGGACGGCGGCGGGCCTTTTGATGGTGGCGGGAACGGCCCTGGGCCACCACTCGTTCGAAGCCGAGTTCAGCCGGGATCTTCCCGTGGAGGTCACCGGAACGGTGACGCGTGTCGAGTGGATGAATCCCCACGCCCGTTTCTACGTCGACGTCGAGCAGGAGGATGGAACTGTCGTCAACTGGAACTTTGAGCTGTCGAGCCCGAACGTCCTGACGCGCCGGGGATGGCGGCACAACTCGCTTCAGGAGGGCGATATCGTCACCGTGACGGGATCGCGCGCGAAGCTCGCGCCGCACGTCGCCAACGCCAGCCGTGTGGAAGCGTCGAATGGCGACCGCCTGTTCTCCGGGACGTCGCCCGAGCAGTAGAAACCGGCGTTACTGCTGATTCTCCGGGAGGTCGGGGTTGGATCCGCCGACGAAGATCCGCCGTCCGTCCTCGAACGTGATGCTGCTCCCGTTCGCGCGGTTCGCGCCGTCGATCGCCTGGTACCCCGCGACCTGGACCCGCGTGCCCACGGGAAGGGAATCCCGGGTGAAACCGCGCCGGATCAGGCCGTTCGGCGCGCCCGCCTCGATCGCCCACTGTTCGGCCGCCCCGTCCTCCCCGACGACCTCGATGTGAATCCAGGCGTGAGGATTGATCCATTCCATCTTCGTGACGGTGCCGACGAGTTCGACGGGTTTGTCCTGGTCGAACTCCGCGCTGAACGCGTGGTGCGCCACCGCCGGGCCGCCGGCAAGCGCGAGCGCGACGCCCGCAACGACCACGAAAAAAGTCCATTGGGTTTGACTCATCGCGTTGGGCCTCCTTCCTCGGGGATTCGGTCTCCCGACTCGGCCTCGCGCGCCCGCGCCGCGCTCAACATGTTGCGCATGGCGTTGTTGCCCTCGTGGCACGCATATTCGTACATCTGGTAGTCGGGCTTTGCGGTCAGCGGATACGCGATCGTCCATGGCGCCGTCCACGTGTCCGGATCGTTGAACGTCGCTTCGTACTGGACCCGGTCGGGAGCGACGCGGGTGAACCGTTCGGTGAGGACCATCTTCTCCGAATGCCGGTTCCCACCGCCGTTCACCCGGACCCCGGTCCGGTCGGTGAAGTTGCGGGTCTCGACGACGAGCGTGTTTCCTTCCCAGTGTCCCCGCGAACTTCCCATGTACATGCGGATCCTTTCGTCCGCATGCGGCATATCCGGATCGATCGGCACGACGCGCGCCTCGTGGACCATCTCGTTGGCGATGACGACGTACCCGGGCGATTGGACGATGCGCGTTCCGTTGCCGTAGATCACGGGCAGGATCGATCCGGTCACGCCGCGCGTGATGCAGCGGATATAGAGTGTGAAGTCCTCGACCGTCTGGGGATTCGAGGGCGAGAAGCTGCCGAGCGCGCGGCGTTCCTCGGCTCCGGGCACGAGATCGGGCACCCGGCCGTCCGGCGGGTCGACCACCAGCGACGTCTGGCGGGAGGCTTCGTCGCCCCACTCGAGCCAGTGTCCGGGAGGGTTGACGGTCACGCGCGCGTTCGCCGGACCGAACTCCTCGCTGAACCGCGCGTCCTGGCGTGCCAGCCGTTCCACGGCTTCCTGGTATTCCTCGTCGGTCATGTACAGGCGCTCGCCAAATTCCCGCGGCCGCTCGAAATCGACGTCGATCAGGTCGTCGGTCGTGAACACGCCCTGGATGTCGGGATCGCCCCACGGGGTCTGCGGCGGCGTGTAGTTCTGGGCCGCGGCCGAAGCGACGGTTGCCATCGCAAGGACGACGGTCCGAATGGCTGGACGAAACATACGTCTCTCCTTCACGGGCTTTCGGGCCGGCTGACGTCCCTGTAGAGCAGCTCTTCGGCGAACTCCACGCACTTGAACTCGAGCGTCCGGGCGTTTTCCTCGACGCGGCGGTAGAGGGGCATCCGGATCGTCCA
>CAZTTI010000480.1:0-5803 GCA_964615925.1 uncultured Solibacteraceae bacterium | reverse complement strand
CGTAGACCCACCCGATGTAGTTGTCCAGCTGGTCCGACGTCGAGTCGATCGGAGTCAGGTCCAGATTGTTCAGAGCGAAGTTTTCGAGGAACGTCGCGCCCGTGCTCTGCTGCGGTACCGGCAGCGGCGCACCACGTGCCTCCACCGCCGGCCGGGGCAGGTCCAGACGAACGAGTCCGTTCGCCGCTGTCCGTGACAGCCACGTGGAAAATCGGTTGAGCATGAAGTTGGGATCTCTGGTCCGCCCGCTAGGGGGCGAGCTTGGTCTGCATCTTCATCACGCGGAACTGCGGGCTCCCGGCCGCCGAGGGCGAACCGACTGCGCCGCCGGACCAGAAACCGACAGTCGGTCCGCCGCGTTGCGTGTCGACGGTCTCTTCGAAGGACACACGGTCGCGGTCCTCCCGCTCCTCGCGCAAGTTCTGGTTCCGCACCGCTTCAGCGAACGTCGTCCGGAAAACCAGCCGATCACCGACGATGTCCGCCTTCCCTTTGCGAACCCATCGCTGCGCCTGCCGGAGTGAGAAAGTGGAATCGTCGAACGGTGAATTCGGACTGCTGATCTTCTCGTGCTTTTTCATGAACGAATCTCTCCCCGGTCCGGGAGTGCTTTTTGGGAAGACTTCGCCTATCGAAGCGCAGGAACGCAGCACCGTATTGTTGCCCCCGTGTGCCATGGGGCGGCGAAGCTGTTCGAAGGAAGGGCGGTCCCCACCGCCGGTTCAGCCGGTTTCCCGGTCAACGGATGTTATACGGGAAATGGCGCTTCCGGACAACCGTATTCTGTGCCCGGTGGAGGTCGGACCACGACATGGAGTGGATCGGGGCAGAAAAAAGGCGCGTCCCGAGCAGGCCGGAGGGACGCGCCTTCGCCACCGGGTCTGAGGCGGTGGCGGAACCTTGAACCTTGGATCCTTAAGCGGGAGCAGTATACGGCACGGCCCCCGGGATCGGAAGGGAGAACCGATTGCCCGGGGGCCGTCAGGGAGAAATCAGAGAGCGAGTTTCGGTGGCCCGTCCCGCTCCATGAGGTTCTTGTGCACCAAGCAGTAGTCGACCTTCGGAGAGACGTTCGTCGAATGCTGACGGCAACTCGCACGATCGCACGTCGTCATCTTGCCATCCCGGCGGACCGGCCAATCGCACAGACGGTCCGCCGTCCGTCCGCACGTCACGCACTTCTTCCGCGATCCACCGCCGCGCGAGCAGACGAATCCGTTTTCGATCGGTTCACAACCCATGCCCTTCAACTCCCGCAGGGATGGGAGTAGATCACCCAGTCCCCTTCGAGACCATCGATTTCCACCGTCTGGAACGGGTCACCGTTGATCTGGATCAGCGCATCCAACTCGCTGTCGAAGTTGTCATCGAACGCGATTTGCTCTCCCGCATCGCTCACCGTCACCCGGAGGGCATAGACGTGCATCGCATCCCCGTTGATCTTCAGTGCCGGGAATGACTTCGAGACCGCGCGGCCGGGGAAATCCGGATCTTGCTCGAACTGGATCACCACCTCTTCCGGTCCGCGCCGGAACTCCGCCACCTTCCCGCGCCGGCCGCAGTTCTCGCAACGGATCGCGTTCTGATCGTCAATCTCCGGAACATCGAAATCCGACGCGCCGTCTTTCGAGAGTTTCTCCTCGACGGTCTGTGTCACGTACAACCATTCGTCGGATCCGCATCCAGGGCAGATCACACCGAAACTCTCGAGCACGCTCGGTTCCGGAACCGCCTTCGCGCCGGTGATCCCGCAATCGCGGCACTCGACCATCGAACCGCGTCCAATGAAGTTGAGCGGTGAGAGCATCACCCGGTGGCCACACTCCAGTTCTGCGGAAATCATGTGCGCCGGATTCCGGATCGAAACGAAGTCCACCACGGAACGCTTGATTTTCTTCTCTGGCTTCTCGATCGTCATGGACATTCTCCCATAATCTCGCGTGCGCTCCGGATCAGGCTGTTCAGGGTGTCGACCGCGTCGCCGATCGGTGGATCGTCATCGCGACCGTATTCGTCGAACCACGCGATCATCCCGATGAAGTTCTGCATGGCCACGTCCGGCGCCGCCGGTTCCACCTTCATTTCCCGGGACGCATCAATTTCACCCCAATCGAGGAAGATAGCCCGGGCCTCGTCGGCCGCCTCCAACGCGTCCGCCGCCTCGACCTTGAAGTAGCGCCCGCTGGCCAGTGTCACCGTAAAGAAACACTTCCGGACCCGGAAGTCCGAGACCTTCCCGCTCATCCCACAGGCGGAGCAGACCATGTCGCTTTCGTCTCCCCAAACCTGATCCCCAAGGACATCGGTTCCATCGGCCGTCAGAAGCGCCCCGGTGACCACCTCCACCACGAGGCTCGCGTCGGAACCGCACTTGGGACACCGGAGTCCCCACTCCCGGTAAACCGTCGTCGTGTCAAGCATTGCCGTTCTCCCGTTGCTTCGAATTCGCCAGAGCCCGTTCTTGCGCCTCCAAACCCGACTCTTCGATTTTCAGATCAAGCCACCGCCGGAATTGCGCCTCGGCCTCCCGTTTCGTCTTGAACGGAGAAGGAAAGCCGGCCCAGTCCCGCCACTCGCGGATCCACCAACTCCGTCCGCGCTTCACGATCGGATAGCCCTCCGATCCGTGCATGAACACATGCTGCATCAGTGCTCGTTCGGTTCCGGTGAGCATCAGCCGTTCTCCGAGTCGGACTCTTCCGAGTCGAACTCTTCCAGTTGCCGGCGGAGGCTTTCGATACCGTTCTCGAAAGTGTAGGAACCTCCACCGAGATACATATGGTCATCGTTCATGGCCATCTGCAGTTGCGCGAGGAAGTAAGCCTTGGCCCTGTCGTAGTCTTCCGTGCCACGGAAGACTTCCTGAATTTCACCGACCCTCTCGAGCATTTCTTCGTAGATCTCTTCGGCCTGATCGATCTTTTCTTCGAGTTGTTCCCTTGTCATTGCCGTTCTCCATTTAGACGATTCGAAAACTTTCACTGGCTTCCGAGAAGTAATCCCCGATCGGGTTCTCCGAGAGTCCGGGGTCATCCGCCATGACCGAGTCCCAGTTGCAGAGAACGTAGTCGGTCAGGCCGTCGATGGCCGAATCCTCGTCGACATGCTCGCTCACGATCGGTGCGCGTCCACTTCCATCCCGGAACTCGATAATCAGTAGCATGGTCGTTCTCCCTTTCGCCGGTGTCCGGGAATCATTTCCCGATCACATGAAGATTGTACACCTACACATGTGTAGGTGTCCAGCCTAATCGACCGTCCCGAAATCCGGAGGCAGGTTCAGCAAAAGACGGAGCTCGGTGTACCGGATGAACTCGGCCTCGCGGGCGCCGCGCTGCGTGCCGTCCACCACATCCGAGAGTTCCACCGGGAGGAACCCGACGCTGTTGACTGTGTACGTCCCCACCACTCCGCGTCCAGCCGTGCGGAGGACGATCACGTCGCCGATGGACAGGGATCGGCCACCGACAAACTCCTGTTCCGACATCCCGTGCTGCCCCCGGGTGTAGACCTCGTCGAGAGTCGATGCAGGCTCGACGTCGGCCTCCGAGTGGATGATCGTGTTCCCCGCAAAGAACAGAGAGTCCGCCTTCTGGAATGGACGGAGGAACGCCGCCGTCCTGTTGTAGTAACCCGTGGCAAAGATACGCATCCTCTTCTCTCCCCTATGCACGTTCGAGCTTGTGCGCTTCGATGTTCATCCAACCCCAGAGCCGCGACATTTCCCGGAACTCCGGATCCCACTGAACGTCCACTCTGTGCGGGTTCTCCGCTGTACCGTAGAAGTCCGCTGTCCACGCAACCATGACCGTCCCCCGCATGCGGGTCCACGGAATGATCCGCCGGACGATGCCACCGGACTCGCCGTCTCCGATCGGACGGACCCGGTCGCCTACTTCGAAAGGGTGGTCGGGTCTGAAAAACGATGGCCTCGGCCGGAACTTCAGCGAATCCGAATCCTGCGGGAACTCCCGGTGTCCGCCGCGCGACGCCTCTACCGTGTAATACCGTCCCTCGACCCGGACCAGTTCGCCGGGCATCAGCACCGTTGCCGATTCGGCGGCCATGCGCTGGTTGTCCCGAAACGCGTCGCTGTTTGTGAGGATGCTTGGGGCGAGGTTTGCCCATGCCAGATCCGTATCGACGGCATTGGCACCGGCCGGCTCTTCACCATACTTCTCCGAGTAGCCCTCTACTGTCCCGACCGTCGCATACTTCATCGCAGACCAAATCGCGAATCGAACGCGCTGGCCGTGAACCAATTCGGTTGCTTGAATTTCTTGTGTCATCGTTCCCCCTCAGTTCCGGACCACTTCGATGTGGTCCGCGTATCCGCTCACGATGTCGAAGGACGTCGCGATGTTCGAGAACTTCTCGCGGACGATTTCCTCGGGTACCGTGCGGGCGCGCTTCGCGTTCCGGGCCAGTGCCTCAGTCAAGCTCGTCTTCACGTAGACCAACGTGGTCTCGTATCCGAGTTCCCGCGCCGCGTTGATGAAGCGGACGTACTTTTCTGCGGTGGATCCCGTGCCGTCGAAGACAACCGCTTCGCCGGAAGAAATCGCCGCGAAGAACCGCCGCGTCGCCTCATTCGAGGACCACGCATGCAGGGCAGATGGGTCATTGATATCGAAGTCGGGATGCTCGGCCTTGATCGCGTCCGAGTCAATCGTCAGGATCCCGGGGAACATCTTCGCCAGTACCGTGCTTTTTCCGCTTGCCGGTCCGCCCATCATGAAGATCGCTTTTTTTGTGGTGGTCATTGTGTCGTTCTCCCTTACAAATACAATCCTACACCTACACATGTGTATGTGTCAAGGCGTCGCCGTCATAAATCGACCCGGAATCGATCGGCCTCCCCCGGCGTGAACCGGGGGCGTGATCTGGGTGTTCCCCGGCGTGGACGTGGGGCGTGATCCGGGATGTTCCCCGGCGTGAACGGGGGGGCGAAACTTAGTGACTTCGAGCCCCCACCTCGTGGTAGGATCTCCGGGTCATGACTGGACACCGCTATCGATCCCGCCCGTGGACTCTTCTGAGTCTCTGTTCCTTATCCCAATAGAACTTCGTTCGCTTCGCCCCCGTGGTCCAACTGGAAGAGGCGCCCGGCTCAAAACCGGATTGTTGAAGGTTCGAATCCTTCCGGGGGCATTCGGAGATGTGGCCGAGAGGTAAGGCAGCGGGTTGCTAACCCGTCGTCGGTTTTGCGCCGCGAAGGTTCGACTCCTTCCGTCTCCGTTGCACTCTTGGCCGAGCGGTGAGGTGCCCGCCTGCAGAGCGGGTCACGCCGGTTCGAATCCGGCAGAGTGCTCCGGCCCGCTGGCCCAACTGGCAGAGGCGCCTGATTTAGGATCAGGAAGTTCGCGGTTCGAATCCGTGGCGGGCTATCGGTGTCCATACACGTATATCCGTGTATATACGCGGCACGTGGATGGGGCACGGGAGGTCCCGGGTGGCTTGAACTTTTACGCCACCTCGTCGAGGCCGGTGGCCGAGCGGTCAGGCGGCGGCCTTTGGAGCCGCAACACGGTGGTTCGAATCCACCCCGGTCTGTTTGGGCAGGTGGTCCGAGTGGCGAAGGCAGCAGCCTGTAAAACTGCGACCCCATGGGGAAACACCGCTGGTTCGAATCCAGCCCTGCCCATTTGTGTAAGAGCTTACACAAACTGGTCCAGCGCCATCGCCTTGAGACGGCGTGGTTTCGGACGCCGACTGGACCAAGTTTTGGCTTGCAAGCCAAAATCAGTCCGGGCTATCCTTCCCGTGCGATGATGCTTCGACTGCCATCATGCTCCGCACCGCG
>CAZTTI010000479.1:0-4164 GCA_964615925.1 uncultured Solibacteraceae bacterium | reverse complement strand
GATTCGGGAACTGAGCTCTTCGCGGAACCGGTCGACCTTCGTGTCCACGGCATCAATGCGAGCGCCAAGGCCATCAATGCGAGCGCCAAGGCCATCAATGCGGGCACCAAGGCCAGCGATTCGGGAACTGAGTTCTTCGCGGAACCGGTCGATTTTGTGGTCGACAGCGAGGACATGTCCGTCGAGGCGACCGATCGACGTTCGTATTTCGTCGAATCCCCGCGAATGCTCTTCCACTTTGCCTTCCAGGTAGGCGACGCGTTCTTCCAGAGACGGAGGCATCAGGCGACACCCCCAGGATTATAGCGGATGGCAGGGAATTCCATGGAACTTCGAAGGGCACGTCGCCTGCCATCCCGCATGTCGTCTATTTTCCGCACGCACCCTTTGGGAGTCGGCACAAAATCGACCCGTTAAAGATCGGCAAGTTACGGACATTCCCGACTTCGGGTGTCGCCGCAGTGCGGCTACCGAACCGGCACGCGTTCGATCGGCTCCTCTGTCCAGTTCACGACGTTGGGTAGCAAGGTCAGAACCGCGTTGTCACGCCCGCCATGACACTGCGGGCGGCGCCGGGCCGCAACCCGTCGCTCACGTCGGAAACGTAGAGCTTGTCGGTCAGGTTCCGCCCCTGGATCCATAAAGTCAGGGGAGTTCCGGAAAACGTATAACTTGCCCGGGCGGAGAAGAGCGTTCGTCCGGGAACGCGGCCCCGGTTCTCGTCGATCGCGATCGTGTTCTCGCGGTCCGCGAAGAAGTGACCGAAATGAGATCCGGTCACGCTGACGTCCCAGCCAGCCTCGTGCTCGACACCGAAAGTGAGGCTTCCCGCGTGCAGGGGCACTTCAGGCACGCGTTTACCGTCCAGCGCCCCTTCGGTGAACCGGGACCTCGTATACCCGTAAACAATTCGCGCGAAAAGGTTGAACGGCGAGTCCAGATACTCCCGCGACTCGGCATTGAGAGCCCCGTCGAGACCGAATTCCCGGGAGTTCGCGCTGTTGATGAAGATGTTGTCGCCGAAGCTGTCGGTGAAGTCTTCCTTGATGAGCGTGTCGTTGACTTCGTTCATGAAGACCGAAAAGTCGGCGCTGATGCCCGGAAAAACACCGCTTCGCAAGCCCGCCCTGTAATGGACCCCGGTTTCAGGGCTGAGCGGAAACGCGACCGTTCTCGCAATCGCCGGCGCGTAGCCCCGATGCACGCCGGCATAAATCTGAGTATCCTCCCCCGGTCCGGAATAGAGGACGTTGATGCCGGGCAGAACCACGGTGCTGTCGGAGGATTCATCGGCGAGATCGCTGCCCGGCCGGAAAAGTTCCTCCATGCGCTGTGTGAATCGTTCCACGCGAATGCCGGGCGTGATCGCCCACCGGCCGATCCGCATCGTGTCCTGAAAGAACGCCGAGACGGCGTCCGCCCGGAACGCGGTGAGCCGTCCGGTGCGGGTGAACCCGTCTTCCCCCGCGACGGCAAAGACGTTGCCGCGGTTGCCCGCGTTCAGGATGTCGCCGGGCCGGCCAACCGGCCTCTTGTCGTCGAAGATCTGGTGCTCCCATCGCCCCCCCATCTGAAGGGTATGAAGCAGGCCCCATGCAGGGGCATTGGCAACCTCGGCCCGGGTTTCGACGCCGTACCCACGATAGTTGCGGTCTCTCCCCTCCATGACGCCGCCTTCGAGGGGCGAAGTGCCGAGCGTCATGAATCGAGGCCTGTCCAGGTTCGTGACGAACACCTTGCTCGAGAACGAAAGCCTCCCGGTTGCCTCGAAGTCGTGCGTCAGGTCGAGTTTGGTGTAGTTGACGGAGATGTTGTTGAACTCGCGCGCCTCGCCCAGCGTATCCTTGCTGCGAGGGTGGGCGGAGAACTGTTCCGGCGACAGATTAGCCTCGTCATAGTTCGACCGCTCGCGGAAATACGTGAACGATGCCGCCACCCGCTGCCTTGAGGCGATCCTCCAATCGACGCTGGTAAAAAAGTCGTCGTACTTGAATTTCTCGACGTCGAAAGCGCCGTCAGAATCGGCTCCGGTATAGGCGAAGACCGATCCTACCCGGCCATCGGTGCGGCGGTGCATCAGGTGCCGCTTGAAGCCGCCCAGGCTGCCTCCGGCGATTTCGGCGACAGTTTCGTGAACCGGCGCTGGCCGCGCGTTGCGGAAGTTGATCACGCCGTGATTATTGAGGGGCCCATGAACGATCTGTCCCGAGCCTCGAAGAACATCGATCCTCTCGATCCGTTCCATTGGCGGGGTGTAATGGCCGCTCGGATCCAGGTACGTCGAGGCGTTGATCGGCGTCCCATCCTCGAGCAGGAGCGTCTTTCGCGAACGGCGCGACGGGGCTCCCCCAACGCCGATGCCGGAGCGCCGGCCGAGCGGGTCGTCGTCGATGGTCCGCACGCCGGGGACGAAGTCCAGGGCGTCGTGCAGCGTGTACGGGCGCAGTTCCCGAAATTCCTCTGCGGTCAGAACGCTGGCCGCACCCGGAGTGTTCTCGATTTCGTCGGGTACCGTGGCCCGAACATCGATCGTGATATCAATGGAAGGGACGGGGACGGCAGGATCGCTGTCACCTTGAGCCATCGCCGGCCGGCCGCCGGGCACGACAACCAATGCGAGACCCACAGCCGCTGCTATCGGGGTCGCGCGGCCCCGAAGCAAACCGCACGAGAGACTCCACCACCGTCCGAGGACCATGAATCGGGTATCCATCCTAGAGAGCGCCATGAATGTATATTCCCTTTGGCCGTGTTTTGTTCAGCGACGAAGATCTTTTTGTCTTCGGATCGGCGCCGGTTACTCGGGATGGCAGGAGGCGGCCCCGTTCGATGCCATCGTCGTGACGGCGTCGTGGAGGCCTTGGAAGAACGTCCGGATTTGGTGAGCGAAGCGGTCGCAGGTGCCATCGAGGACATCGCTCTCGCCCGCGATTCGCGAGGGGATCGAAACCGAGACCGTTCGAAGCAAGCGTGTCACCGGCCGGTGAATGCGTGCGTGAGCAAATTCTCCGTGTCACCCTTGATGACGGGGACTCCAATCAATCCGGCAACGCCAGCGCGGCCAGTTCGGCGGGGAATCCCCGCGCCCCGATCGCGACGACGATGTATTGACGATCGTCGATCATGTACGTCATCGGCAAGCCGGTTTCGTTGGCCGGAAGCTCCATCTCGAAAAGAGTCTCACCCGTGGCTTTGTCGAGCGCACGGAAGTTCGGACCCCCACCTTCCGGTCCGGATGCAAACAGGCCGGCACCGTCACCGGAGAACAGCAACGTCCGCGTGACCAGCAGCGGAGCGCGTTCGGGATTTCCGGCGCCGCTCAGGTCGACGTCCTGGAGCATCGGGTGCTCGCGGACGTATTCGGGCGCGATGCCGTTCGGCACCATCCAGACATGATCTCCCGTGTTCAGGTCGATCGCCGTGATCCGGCCCCAGGGCGGCTTGACCAGGGGGAGGTCAAAGGGACGTTCGATGCGGGCGCCGCGCCCGATGTACTGCATCTCGGAAAAGTCCCCGCCTTCGATCAGTCCGTTGGCAAACCAGTTCGTGACCGACGGCACGTACATGACGCCGGTCTCCGGATCCGCGGCCGCGCCCTGCCAGTTCGCGCCACCCTGGGCGTGGGGCATCATCAGCGTCGCCAGCTTCCCGTCGGTTCCGCGGACGATGGGCGGCGTGTAGAGCGGCCCCATCTTGAACTCGTCCATGATGCGGCGCGCTTCGGCCAGAATCTCGGGCGTGAAGTCGAGCAGGTCGTCGTCGGTGATTCCTTGTTGGTCGAAAGGCGCCGGACGGGTCGGGAACGGCTGGGTCGGCGAAGTGCGCTCCCCGGGAACGTCGGTCTGGGGGACCGGCCGCTCTTCGATCGGCCAGACCGGTTCGCCCGTGACCCGGTCGAACACATAGGTGAAGGCCTGCTTGGTCACCTGTGCGACCGCCCGGACGGGTTCGCCGTCGACGAGCACGTCGAGCAGGAGCGGAGCCGAAGCCGTGTCGTAGTCCCAGATATCGTGGTGGACGAGCTGGTAGTACCAGACCATCTCCCCCGTCGCGGCATCGAGGCAGACCAGGCTGCTCGAGAACAGGTTGTCGCCGAGGCGGTGGCCGCCATAGTAGTCGTGAGTCGGCGCTTCGATCGGAAGGTAGACGTATCCCAAATCCAGA
>CAZTTI010000478.1:0-3521 GCA_964615925.1 uncultured Solibacteraceae bacterium | reverse complement strand
TGATCTGCGTGCACAACGTCGTGGCGGCCTCGGCCGTCGTCGGGCTGCTCGGGCGGGAAGGTGCGGTCATTCGACTCACGCTCGTGCCATTCGTCTACTACGCGTTGCTTCCCGGTGCCGTGGGGTATTTCATCCTGCACTACTCCCAGAGCGGATTCTTGAATGCCGGCGCCCTCATCGTTCTCCTGATCGTGTCGACGGCGGTCTATTACATCGTCCGCCACGGCCGGCCTCAGCCGTCGTGAGGAAGCGGGTCGCCGCTATACTAGAGGCGTGGCGGGCGCACTCGAAAACCGGACGGTAGCCATCACCGAACATCGTTTCGAGAACGAGTTCCGCCGCCTTTTCGAGAAACAGGGGGCGCGGGTGATTTCGTGCCCGCTCCTCGAAGAGAAACCCTTCGAGAACACGCCGGAGCTCGCGGCGTTCCTCGGGCGCCTCCTCGCCGGCGAGTTCGATTTCATCCAGTTTTTCACCGGTGTGGGTGTCCGCTTTCTCCTGAAAGAGGCCGAACGCCAGAGGCGACGCGACGCGTTCGTCCGCGCGCTCGGGAAAACCGTCGTCGTGGCCCGGGGCCCGAAACCCAAAGCCGCCCTCGGGGAACTCGGCCGGAAGATCGACCATGCGCCGGCGGACCCGACCTCGGAGGGCCTGCTGGAACTCTTCTCGGATCTGGGCGTCGACGGCAAGCGGATCGGCGTCCAGCTTTATGGCGCTCCGAATGAGGACTATCTCGCCGGCCTCCGGTCGATGGGGGCCGAGGTGACGACGGTTCACGTCTACGACTACGTCGCGGCCTCGGACACTCCCAGAGTGCGAGGCTTCATCGGGACGTTGCTTGACGAGCCCGTCGACGTCGTGACATTTACCAGCGCCCCGCAGGTGGCTTCGCTGTTTGACGTTGCCGACGCCGCAGGCTTGGGCCCCCGGCTCACCGCGCGGCTCAACGACCCCATCGCCGTGGCCGTCATCGGCCGAGTGGCGGGGCGTGCCGTGGAGCGACGGGGAATCGTGCCGCGCATTCGTCCCTCCAATCCCAAGATGGCGCCCCTCGTCGAGGCCGTCGCGCGGCACTTCTCCCAGACCCAATGAAGTGGTTTCCGGTCTCGCTGAACCTTGAAGGCCGCTCGGTTCTGGTGATAGGCGGCGGCACGATCGCTCTGCGTCGCGTCGCCGGCCTCGAGGGGACCGGCGCCAGGGTCACGGTGGTGGGCCCCGATCCCTCGCCCGAAATCTTGGAACTGGCCCGCGGGGGGAAGCTCACGCTCCGCGAGCGAATGTACGGGGACGACGACCTCGAGGGGATGGATCTCGTGTTCACGGCCACCGACGATCGCGAGGTGAACCGAAAGGCGTGGGAGGCGGCGCGCCAACGGAAGATTCCCATCAACGTCACCGACGATCCGGGAAAGTGCGATTTCATCATGCCCGCGCTGGTCGAACGCGGGGATCTCTCGATTGCGATCTCGACGAACGGACGTTCGCCTGCGCTGGCCGCACGCCTCCGCCGCCGGATCTCGGCCATGCTCGGACCCGAATACGCACGTTTGCTGGATGTCCTGGACCGCGCGCGCAAACAGCTCCAGTCCCGCACGGATCTCGACTTCAACCAGAAGCGCGAGGCCAACTACCGCCTGGTCGATTCCGACATCCTGCGCCTGGTGCGCGAGAACGACGCCGGCGCCATCGAACGCCGCATCGCGGCAGTCGTGGATTCGGCCCCCCGCCTCGGGAATGCCGCGGCATCGGCCGGGATCGTCTACATCGTCGGCGCCGGGCCCGGCGATCCGGGTTTGCTCACGGTCCGCGGACTCGAGTGTGTCCATGCCGCCGACGTCGTCCTCCACGACCGTCTGATCGACCCCCGCCTTCTCGAGGAGGTGCGCGAGGGCGCCCGCGTGGTCGACGTCGGCAAGCGCCTAGGCCACGAGGAGCGGACCCAGGACTACATCCACAAGGCCATGATCGACGAGGCGCAGGCGGGCCGCATCGTGTGCCGCCTGAAAGGCGGAGACCCGTTCGTATTCGGCCGCGGGAGCGAAGAAGCGCGTGTCCTCATCGAAGCCGGTGTTCCCTTCGAGATCATCCCGGGCGTGACCAGCGCGGTGGCCGTTCCCGCGGCGGCCGGAATCCCCGTGACGCACCGCGATGCCGCGCACGCCTTCATGGTCATGACGGGCTCGCGCGCCGGGAAGGCCGCCGAGGAGGAGTGGACCGGCGCGGTGAGCCTCATTGCCGGAGGAGGGACGCTGGTGATCCTGATGGGGCTGGCGCACCTCGCGCTGATCGTCGAGCGTTTGATGGAGTGCGGATGCCCCCCCGACACGCCCGCCGCCATCGTCTCGAAGGGGACGCTTCCGGATCAGGAGGTCCGTGTCGGCGTGTTGGGCGACATCAAGGAAAGGGCAGCAGGCCTCGAGTCTCCGGCCGTGATCATTCTGGGCAGCGTAGTTCGGAAACGCGACGAACTCGACCGGTTGCGGGACCGCGTGTTCGGGTGAGGGAATCGGACGCGAGGTTTATCATGGCGACTTGGGTAGATATGCGACCCGATTCGCCCAATCCCAAGCATGCCCCACGTCCTTCCAAAACGCCGTGAGCAGTCGGGCCTGATGTCCATAGTTCGTACTACGGCCGGCGCGGAGCACGCGGCCCGCATGCCACGGAAGGGTTGCCCGGTCAAAGGCGACGAGTACCAACGCGTGTTCCGCACACGCGACGAGGAGCGCGGAGTCGTCCAATCCCAGCCACGAGCCGTTCTGCCACTTCGCAATGTGGATGATCGGGAAGTCGGCCGCCAAACGCCTGCGCGCGGCGACGAACCGATGAGATGTGTTCTCGTCAGCCAGCAAACGAAACGCTGTCGGTTTCGCCTTCACGAGACTCCCCAGCTTCCTCGGTGAAGGCCGTGGCGTAAGCCAGCGCCCGCTCGACGATGACGCGAGGCCAGCCGAAATGGCCGGCGGTCTTTCCCACGGATTTCGTTTCCTGGTGCACGGTAACGACTTCCCACACGGCCACACGGTGGCCGGTCAGATAGGCTTCACGTCCGGACACTGAATCGCGGAATGAGATGCCAGGGAACTCGGTTTCCAGGCTTTTTTCGATGACGTACCTCGCGACGAGGCCGCTCTTCGAGGTCTTCAGAGCGCGCGCCTGCTTCGCCACAAGCCGCTCGTAGCGGGCCGGTACGCGGCCGGAGATGTACGCGGTGTTCATAACCTGAGTTTTGTGCACAGTGTGCACATTGTCAGGGCACGACCATGAGGACAAGTCACCGTCCTGCTTGTCGAGCCATTGAGCTTGGTGCGTGCGGGGTTCAGATACCTGATCGACTTCGGCGCGCCGACTCCGTGTCGCCGGACATGGGACAATCGCGACAAACAAAATCGCGTCGCGGCGGACCGACCGGGGGACGGCTCGCGCATGTTGTTGAAGATGCGGCGTCGTGAATTGCGATGGGGCGTGCTTGTTGCGACGTCCATGTGGCCATCGGCGTCGCATACCCGCCGCGCAATCCC
>CAZTTI010000477.1:0-11321 GCA_964615925.1 uncultured Solibacteraceae bacterium | reverse complement strand
CACCGCGAAACAGGTGAAGGACCTGATGGTGGACCACCCCCGCCGGGCGGAGTTCATCGAACGCACGCGGCATTTCAAGTCACGAGTGTTTCCTCCGGCGACATGGGCCATCGTCTTCACGATGGCCGCGTTCATCATCGGCGCCGGAGTGGACACGCGCGTCGTCCCGACCTGGATCCACACGACGCTCGCCATACTCGCGCTCGCGTTCAATGTCTTCGCTCTTTTCCGGGAGGTTCAGTTCATGTCCCGGAACAACATCCTTCTCGACGAAGTCGCGGTGCTGGTCGGCAATCCGCAGAAGGCGGAATGAACGCGGCCCCGTGACCGTTTCGATCTTCAGCCTTTGGGCTCGCCTGGTTTATCCTCCCCGTCAGCCCTTCCGGCCGCGCACGGAGCCGGAGGAAGCGCGCGAGATCGACGGGTGGGTCGAGGCCGCAGGGCAGGCATATTTCTCGGATCTGGACGAAGAGTTCGTCAACCGTGCGATCGACCTGGGCGTTTCGAGCGGCATGATCCTCGACGTCCACAGCCCTCTTGGCCTTGTGGCGATGAAGATCCTCTGGAAACGCGAGGATTTCCTGGCGATGGGGGTTTACGGCTCACCGGCGATGGCCGACAGGACGCGCGAAACGGCGCTCGAATGGGGGCTCGGAGAACGCATGTTTTTCCAGGTCGGCGAACCGGCGCGCTTCCGTTTCAAGGACGGCTACTTCGACATGGTCGTTTCCGACAGCGTTCTGCACCAGTGGGACGACCCGATTCCCGTTCTGGACGAGATCCGCCGGATCACCAAACCCACTGGAGCCATCCTCATCCGCGACCTCGTTCGCCCTCCCCGCGTGGCCATCACGCGGCACATGCGGCGAAACCGGACCCGCTACCCCGCGGCGCTCCAGGAGACCTACGAGCGATCCGTCCGGAGCGGCTTCACGACCGACGAATTCCTCGGCTTCGCGCGACGTTTGGACGCCGCCGAACGGCCCCAACGACGGACACAGGTGCTGGCCGATGCCACCCACGTCGTCCTGGAACGGCCCGGGACGAACGATCCGGAATCCTGGGTCACCGAACGCGAGCGTTACCAGTGAACGTCCTCGTCGTGGGAGGCAACGCGGCGGGCATGACCGCGGCGTCGCGCGCGCGCCGGGTCGACCCGCGGCTCGACATCGTCGTCCTCGAGAAGTCGGGATCCGTCTCCTACAGCACTTGCGGCACCCCGTACATGATCGCCGGGGAAGTGGACGCCGGCGACCTCATCGCGATGACGCCGGCCCGTTTCAAGGAAGAGCGCCGCATCACGGTGCACACCGGGGTCGAGGTCTCCGAGGTTCTGCCTTCCCGACGCCGCGTCATCGGAAAGCGGTCCGATACCGGGGAGCGCGTGGAGTACGGATGGGATCGGCTCCTGATCGCGACCGGAGTCCGGCCCCGGGTCCCCGGCATTCCCGGAACGGATCTGGACGGCGTCTTCGGACTCGTCAACCTGGACGACGCGATACGGCTTCGATCGCGCCTGGGCGAAACCCGGCGCGTGGCCATCGTGGGCGGGGGGTACGTCGGTCTGGAGATGGCGGAGAGTCTTCGCAAGCTCGGCAAGCGGGTCACGATTTTCGAGCAGCGATCGCACGTTATGCCTTCCATGGATCCGGACATGTCGCGAATCGTGGAGTACGAACTGGAAAGATACGGAGTCGGGCTGCGATTGGGCAGCCGCGTGGACGCCCTCGTCGGGCACGACGGACGGATCTCGGGTTTGAAAGCGCGCGGGGGTCTGGGAACGGCTCCCGCCGATGCCGTCCTTCTCGACACGGGCGTCCTTCCGGACGTGGGGCTCGCCGAAGCCGCCGGGATACGCATCGGTCCGCTCGGCGGAATCCAGGTCAACGAATACATGGAGACGTCCTCTCCGGGCGTGTTTGCTGCCGGGAATTGCGTCGAGACCTACTGCCGGCTGCGCAAACGGCCGATATTGCATCATCTCGGCACGGTCGCCGCGAAACAGGGGCGGGTTGCGGGTGAAAACCTCGCGGGACGGAGGGCGACGTTCGCGGGAACGGTCGGCACGACGATCCTCAAGGTGTTCGAACTCGGGGTGGCGAAGACGGGACTTTCCGAGGATGAAGCCCGGGCTGAAAGGCTTCGGGTCGTGTCCGCGAGGATCGAGGCCCTGGACCGGGCCAGCTATTTCCCCGGGGCCGGGAAGGTGTGGATCAAGATGTTGGCCGATCGCGAATCGAAGAAGATCGTTGGCGTCCAGGCCGTGGGGTACGGCGACGTGGCCCGCCCGATCGACGTGGCTGCGGCCGCAATTACGGGGTCGCTCAGGGTCGACGATGTGCTCCAACTCGATCTCGCGTACACGCCGCCCTACGGCCGGTTGTGGGACCCCCTGCTCATCGCGGCCCAAGCCGTCGCACGCCGGTTCTGATTCCGCCGGCTCCCGCAAGTTTCGCTCGCTCCCCTTGCGCCCAGAATGTAGAATATTTTGATTGAAAACCCCGCACGTGTTGGGGTTTCGGAGAATGGGATGAGGAGAATCAAAATACGGCTGTTTCTCTTTGTGCTCGTTTTGAACCCGCTGGCGGTTCGAACTTTCGCTCAATCACTGGATCCGGACCTGTTTCCCGTCGCGGGACTGGAAGACCGGATCGCGTTCTGGGAGTCCGTTTTCGCCGTTTATGGCGAGAAGGACCTGATCGTTCACGACACCGAACGCGTCAACCTCATCTACGCCGTGGTCCACGAGGACGACCGGCGATCCGGGCAGGAACGCGTCCGACGCCTCCTTGAGGAGGTTCGGCGGAACATCGATTCCCCGGACGCCCTCAGCGGCGACGCGCGCGAACTGTATGACAAGATCGCGGCCGATGGCGTCCGGATGACGGCGGGGGACATCGCGGTTCTTCTCAACAGGATCCACGTCCAGAGGGGGATCAAGGAACGATTCCGGGACGGCGTCGTCCGCTCCGGCCGGTACCACGACTACTTCCAACAGGTGTTCGAGGAGGAAGGCGTCCCGTTGGTCGTTTCCCTGCTCCCGTTGGTTGAGTCCTCCTACGAAAACGCGGCGCGCTCCTACGCCGGTGCGGTGGGAATCTGGCAGTTCATGCCGGCCACCGGGCGCCAGTTCATGACCGTGAGCCGTGGCCGGGATGATCGCAGCAACCCCGCCATCGCCACGCGGGCCGCGGCGCGGCTCCTGAAGAGCAACTACAACCGGCTGCAGTCGTGGCCGCTGGCCATCACCGCCTACAATCACGGAACCGGAGGGATGGCCCGGGCGCAAGCGGCGCACGGCTCCGACATGGCCAGCGTCATCCGGAACTACGACGGGCGCACGTTCGGATACGCGTCGAAGAACTTCTACGCCGAGTTCATCGCGGCGGTGAACGTCTTCAACGATTACGAATATCACTTCGGACCCATCGCCCTGGACGCTCCCGAGGACTTCTCGACGCCGGTGCGTATTGCCGGAGGCCCGGCGATTACGGGCGACGGCCCCACATATCAGGTAAGGAACGGAGATACGCTTTCCGGGATCGCCTCCCGGCATGGCCTATCGATCACCGAACTGATGGCGATCAACAACCTGCCTTCGGACCGAATCTTCGCCGGAGAAACACTTCGTGTCGGCGACGCAATCGTGGAGGCGAACGCCAGCGAACACCGCGTCATGCGTGGAGACACGCTGTCGCGGATCGCCGAGCTTTACGGCGTCGGCATCCGCGAGCTCATGGATCGCAACGGCCTTCGGAACACGACGATCTACGCCGGGCAGGTGCTGGCCGTACGCTGACCCTACACTGGCCGTTGATCCCCCACCTCGTTCACAGCCAACCATGGAAAAGAAAGGCGGCCCGGCGGGCCGCCTTCAGGGGAAAAGAAAGGCGGCCCGGCGGGCCGCCTTCAGGACCGAGCTGCGAACGTCAGTGGACGAAGGAACTCGTCACCGATCCCCCGCTGACGGCGGTCGACGACCGATTGCGGCCTCGGGCCTTGGCGTCATAAAGAGCGGAGTCGGCCTGTCGAATGAGGCTCGCGCAATCCATACCCGGCTCGAACTCCGCGATCCCGCAACTGAAGAACAACCACACCTGGTGTCCACCTTCGAGGCAGAAATCGAGATCGGAAAGCAGGCGACGGAGACGTTCCATCGAGACGCCGGCATTTTCCGCCGACGTGTCGGGCAGGATCACGGCAAACTCGTCCCCGCCGATCCGGCAGAACGTGTCCGGCTCGCGCAGTCCCGCGCGGACGCACTGGGCGAATCTCCGGAGGACCTCGTCGCCCCCGCGGTGGCCCACCCGATCATTGACCGACTTCAGATGGTCGAGATCGATCAACGCCAACGCAAGCGCATGCCGCCCGCGCTCGGCGCGAGACACTTCCTGGCGAAGGCGCTCCTCGTACATCCGGCGGTTCGGGATTCCGGTCAGGACGTCGGTGTAGGCGTAGTCCTTATACAACCGCAAGCTTTCGAGTTCGCTTTCCAACCTCCGGTTCCGTTCTTCCAGCTCCGCAATCCGGGCGTGCAGGTTGATCGTTGGGTCAATGAAGCTTTCGGTCTCGTCGACCCGGCAGTCGAACTGCATCGTATCCTCCCCGTGAAGCCTGGCAAATGGCGCACCAAACCATCCAATTTACTGGAATCAACAGATTCAGAGATCGCGGCCTTCACCTCTCGACGGGAAAACTGCCGCGTGGGCAAAAACTGCCAGGTGGCTACAGCGATTCTCCGATCGCATCGATCGTCCGGTCGATGGCGGCTTCGGAATGCGCCGTGGAGATGAAGGCCGCCTCGAACGGAGAGGACGGCCAATAGATGCCGCGGTCCAGCAGGTTGCCGAAGAATCGGCGAAACGCTTCGACGTCCGAGGCCATTGCGGTCTGGAAATCCCTGACGGGCCCTTCGGAGAAGAAGACGGTCAACATGGAACCGACGCGGTTGACCCGGAGCCGGGCCCCCCGCTCGACGCCGACTTCGAGTATTCCGCGCTCGAGCCGTTCGCCCAGCGCTTCGAGCCGCTCGTAGGCCTCGCCGCTCCGGAGGCTCTCGAGCGTGGCCAGGCCGGCGGCGACCGCCAGAGGGTTCCCCGAAAGCGTCCCCGCCTGATAGACGGGACCGGAGGGGGCAACATAATCCATGATTTCCGCCCGTCCCCCGTACGCCCCGACCGGCAATCCACCACCGATGACCTTGCCGAGCGTCGTGAGGTCGGGGACGATCCCGAACTTTTCCTGGGCCCCGCCGCGCGCCACCCGAAACCCCGTCATGACCTCGTCGAAGATCAGGAGGGCGCCGGCCGCGGACGTCAACTCGCGCAGCAACTCGAGAAACCCGGGTTCGGGCGGAACGCAGCCCATGTTGCCCGCGACCGGCTCGACGATCACCGAGGCGACGTCCGGACCGATGGATTCGAACAACCTGCGGATCCCCGCGGCGTCGTTGTATTCGGCGATCGTCGTCAGCTCCGCCAGCGCCGCCGGCACACCCGGGCTGTCGGGCAACCCGAGCGTCGCCACTCCCGAACCGGCGCGCACGAGCAGGCTGTCGCCGTGCCCGTGGTAGCAGCCGTTGAACTTGATGATGCGATCGCGGCCGGTGAAGCCGCGTGCCAGACGAATGGCGGACATCGTCGCTTCCGTCCCGGAATTGACCAACCGAACCTTTTCGATGGACGGCACGAATTCAACGATGAGTTCGGCCAGTTCGACTTCGGCCAGGGTCGGCGCGCCGAACGACGTCCCCACCTCGGAGATCACCTTCGTCAAGGCCTCTCGCACCATTCCGGGCCGGTGTCCATGGATCAGGGGTCCCCACGAACACACGTAGTCGACATAAGAACGGCCATCAACGTCCGTCATCGTCGCGCCTTCACCCCGATCGATGAAGATGGGTTGCCTTCCGACGGACTTGAAGGCGCGGACCGGAGAATTCACGCCACCGGGCATCACGGCCTGGGCGCGTTCGAACACGGAATCGGATTGGGACATGCTCGTCGAAAACCTCACGGACGATGTTTCGGAGCGGGTTCAGAGTTCGGAAGCGAGCTCCAGTGCATAGTAGGTAATGATGATACCGGCCCCGGCGCGGCGAATCGCAATGAGCGACTCCATCGCCGCCGATTTTCGATCCAGCCAGCCGTTCCGGGCAGCCGCTTCGATCATGGCGAACTCCCCGCTGACCTGGTACGCGGCGAGCGGAACACCGAATCGCCGGCGAGCACGCGCCAGAACGTCCAGGTAGGGCATCGCGGGTTTCACCATCACGATGTCGGCCCCTTCCTCGATGTCGAGAGCGATCTCGCGCATCGCCTCGCGGACATTGGATGGGTCCATCTGGTGGCTGCGACGATCGCCGAACTGTGGCGTCGAGTCGGCGGCCTCGCGGAAGGGGCCGTAAAACGCGGAAGCATATTTAGCGGCGTAGGACATGATCGGCGTGTCCGCGTGACCGGATTCGTCGAGGAGCCGGCGAATGGCGCGAACGCGTCCGTCCATCATGTCGGACGGAGCGACCATGTCCGCTCCGGCTTCGACCTGGCTCAATGCCGTGCGCGCGAGGAGTTCGAGCGTGGGATCGTTTGAGATCGCGCCGTCCTGAACCACCCCGCAGTGGCCGTGGTCGGTGTACTCGCAGAGGCAGACGTCGCCGATCAACGTGAGGTCGGGGACCTTTTTGCGAATGGCCCGGAAGGCGCGCTGGACGATGCCGTCGGGATCGTAGGCGCCGGAACCCTCCGGATCTTTCGATTCGGGCAGCCCGAAGACCATCAACCCGCCCAGTCCCGCCCGCTCCGCCTCGATCGCTCGCTCGACGGCCTGGTCCACCGACAACTGGTACTGACCCGGCATCGAGGAGATCTCCCTCTTCACGCCTTCGCCGGGACAAACGAAAATCGGATAGACGAGCATCTCCGCCGACAGGCGGGTCTCCCTCACCAGTGAGCGAAGCTTCGGGGTCCGCCTCAGCCGGCGGAGCCGCTGTTCGGGAAACGGCATGGTCAATCGTCAGAAGAGAAGGTCCTGTCTCCGGAGCGTACCGATCGACCCGAGGTCATCCAGGGTGAAAGAAAACCGGAAACGGTTCTCCCGGCGGGCACCCACGTCGAATTGCATGAACTCCAGATGAAGGCCGTAGCAGGCGGTATTATAGCTGAGCTGCGCGGTGGTCGTCTGGAAAAATGCCCGGTCCACGTTGTAAGCGAAGCTGAACGCGGCATTGAGCCCCGCCCGCGTGTTGTCTCCCCATCCCAGCGTCCCGCGAACCTGATTGCTCCTCTCCTGGATCGTGCTCTCACGCGTATAGAAATAAGCCAGGCTGTAGAACGCGACGCCCACCTGTTGTCGTCCGATCAGGCCCATACTCTTGAACCGCGACCGGGCCGTATCGTAATCGAGTTGCAAGTCGGCGTTCGTCCCGCCTCCGGGAGCGTAGCTCAGGCGGGACACGAGAGGGGAGAAGCGGCGCGGCTCGTCCCCGAAACCGAATCCGGTCAGGTCGAGCAGCGGTTCGAAGACGTTGTCCCGTCCAGGGACGAGCGCACCCCCGAACGTTGGATCGCTGAAATACTTCTGCGACAGGGACCAACTGAGGATCTCCCGATCCCGGAACAGCCGGTTCACAATCCCGTACCGCACCTCGTTGGTGTCGGCAAACAGGTCGATCTCGTCGATCTGGAGCGTATCCGGAAATCGGTCGACTCCCGACACATACCGATACTCCACATAAGGCTCGACGACGTGCTTCCAGTCCGTGCCATACAGCCCCTCGATCCTCGGTCCCGAGAAGTCAAACCCGTATTCGAACGCGAACCGGTTGAGCCCATCGGAGGCGTACGGCCCGCCGGCGCGGTGGGAATAGTGAGTGTTGCGGATCCCGACGGTGTGCACCCATCCGAACGCGGGTCCGCGCAGGACAGGCCACTCGATCCGCGGATAGACGTCGACCCGCCCGACGAAGGCCGGCGCTTGCCGCGCCCCGTCGCGGCGGTGGATGCCCGCAACGCTTCCGTCGAAACTCAGGTAGACGGGCAGGCCCCCCAACGGATGCGAATACACGCCCATATCGAAGGACGGAAGCTTTCGGACGATGGTCGCGGGTTGATCGACAAAAAACGTTCCCTGCCGGCTGTAGAGAAAGTTGTAGCTCGCCGGCCCGACGTTGTACGAGGCAAACGCTCTCGAGGTCTCTGTCGGCGAGGAGATCAGGTCGAATCCCTCCCCGAAAACCTGTCGGAAGGTCAGCGAGCTGATCACGTTGAGATCCGCCACCCCACGAAGTCCTCCCCGTCGCGTCGTGCCGAAGACGCTCGTGCTGTGCCCACCCTCCCCGAGGCGATCGGGGGCGAAGAAGCTATTGACCTCGACGTTCGATGATTCGTTCGGGACGGCACGGAACGTCGCGGCGCCTGCCATTCCGCGCTTGCTGAAGTACTCCGCAGTCAGCGTGGCGTCGGCGCTGCGATTGATCACGTAGTAATACGACTCGCTGATGCTCCGCCCCTTCGTGGTGGACGTCGACGTGCGAGGAAGCAGAAATCCCGAGGAACGCGGCCTCCCTTCCAGGGGCGCGGAAAAATAAGGGAGCCAGAAGACGGGTATTCCCTTGACCTTGAACAGGGATTGGGACGCCCGGACGTACTCCTCGGGGTCGATCGTCGCAAACGCGTGCGTCGACGTCAGAATCGGCTCGCCCTCCGAATCGCACGTAATGATCGTGACGTCGGTCAGCTCATACAACCCGGTTTCGAGACGGCGCGCCAGGGCCGCCCGGACAAGGACACCGGAGGCAAGTTGCCCGGTGACATCGGCGATCGTCCCGGACATGGTTTGGGCGTTGAAATCGAGCTCGCGGCCGGTCAGATTTTCTTCGCCGCGCCGGAAGGAGACGAACTCGCCCGCGGTCAGATTCCCCGTCGTCTCGTCATAAACGATGGTGCCTTCCGATCCGAGAGCCTCGAACCGGACGTCCCGGTACGTCACGACGGGATTACCGGTAAAGGTTCCCACACCGTCGGCCCATTCCTGCCGTAAGCCGGTCTCGACGATGATTTCATCGGGTCCCCCGACACGGATTTCGTCGGTTTGAGGAGTGGCGATCAGCAGGGCCAGAAGCAACGCGTTCATTAGAAGTGGTTCGAATTAAGCACAACGGCCAACCCCCTCGCAACCACATGGTAGAATTCCCCCCGATGCAGAGGAAAGGGCGCCGGACCGTGATCGACATCTCGACCCAACCGGGTCTCGATTTCCGGAGCGAAAGCCCCCAGGCCGAGTTCGTCCATCCGGCCTATCAACGGGGCCTCCTCCGATCGCGGGCGTACGCTCTCGGGACGGACCTGATGATCGTTTTCGCCGTGTTCGTGATCTTTCTGGGGGCGACGCTCCTTGAGATGCCCTCCGGCAGGACGATCGACCGCGCCGTGCTCGGCGTCTACGCGGCGTCCTACCTCATTCTCCTCGTCGCCTACATGACGCTCTTCATGCTGAGCGCGAGCCAGACCCCCGGAATGCGGAGTCAGGGATTGATCGCGGTGGATCGCGACGGCCAGCCTCTCAAGACTCCGGACGCGCTCATGCGTGCATTCGGCTATTTGATCTCGACGCTCCCGATGATGTTCGGGTTCTTGTGGGCGGGTGTCGATCCCGAACACCTGACCTGGACCGACCGCGTGTCGGAAACCTTCGTCAAGCGGGTTTAGAGGCCCCCGGCCTCCTCCGATCGTTACTTGCTATCATGATCGGTTGTGGAGAACTTCGCCCTCATCACGCTCGCCGATGAACTGGACCGCGCCACCCGCGACGTGGTCATCCGGCGCATCATCCAGCACCAACCTCGGGGACTGCTTCTCCAAACGCGGACAACCCGTACCCCGGCGCTGAAGTTCCTGCTCGATCCCCGATGTCCGGCCGTATACGTGTCGGCCCGGCGGCCGCCGGCCGAACACCCCGCCGGAGACTTCGTGCTCGTCCTCCGGAAGCATCTGGCCGGCGCACAATTGGTGAAGGTCGGGAAACCTCTCTCGGAACGGATACTGGAGTTCACTTTCCGAACGACGCTTCCGGCTCGAGGCCTGGAACATCTGTCGCTGGTGGTGGAGTTGTTTCCCAACTCCCCCGACGTACTCCTGCTCGACGCGGAAAAGAACGTGATCGCGGCATGGAACCGCGATTCGGCCGGCGCGTTCGATTCCGGACCGTACGCGCCTCCACCCGGGTCGAAGACGGATCTTCGGGTTGCGGCGGACCGTGCCGACACTTCCTGGTTCGACGCCGAGGCGTTCGAATCGGACCGGGAGGGCTGGCTCGTCCGGCACGTCGCGGGGATCGGGCCGGTGCTGGCCGGTGAGCTTTGCCGCCGGCAGAGCGATTCCGGACGGCCCCTCCCCGCAGTCCTCCACGAACTCGTCGAGTCCCTTCGCCAGCCCTCCCGGACCGCCTGGCTGTACACACTACGCCCTCTGTCGGTGCTCGTTCGCGAGAACGACGTGGAAACCTTGCGACGATGCGTGATCAGCCCGATCGTACTGACATCGGTGGAACGAACGTCGAGCGAGCAGAACTTCCCCGGAATCCTCGAAGCCGCCCGGAACACCTTCGACCTGATCGAAGATCTCACGGTCCTGGAAGCGGCAAAGTCCCCTTACCTTCGCAAGCTGAGGAACCGGCGGAAGCGGGCCGCCGAACATTTGCGACGCCTCGACGACCGGCGCGTACGGTTCGAGCGCGCCACCCGCGACCGTGAATCCGCTGAGCTCGTCGTGTCGAGCGGGCTGGATCTCGGGAGCCGGAAGCCCGAGGTTGAGGTTGTCGACTACTCCGACGGGCATGGGCGTTCGAAGACCATCGCCCTCGATCCGGCCCTGACGGTCCGTGAGAACGCAACCCGAATGTTTCGCGCCCACCGCAAGGCCGAACGGGGCCTGCGCATGCTCGACAAGCAACGCCAGGACGCGGAACACGCCTTGCACACGATCGGGAAGGAGGAGGAGAAGCTTCGCTCCATCGGCGACTGGAACGCCTGGCACACCTTTCTCGATGCCGCCGACCGGCATCGACCCACGGCCCAATCGCGGGGTTCTGGCGGCGGCGATCGTCCTCCGCGGGCACGCCGCGGCCGCTCCCTGAACTTCGAAGGACGCGAGATCCTGGTCGGGCGCAACAGCCGGGAGAACGACGAGCTCACGTTCCAGGTGGCCGCGGGCGACGACTTCTGGCTGCACGCGGCCGACTACTCCGGCTCTCACGTCATCGTGCGCAACCCGTCGCGCGAGGAGCAACTCGACGAGAACGTCCTCGTTCGCGCCGCCGAGTTG
>CAZTTI010000476.1:0-2814 GCA_964615925.1 uncultured Solibacteraceae bacterium | reverse complement strand
GTATGGGAGTCGCTTGATTCTTCCCTAACAATGAAACACCTCGCATCTTGCATGTTGGTTTGATGACGGAATGGCCGAAACGGAAACGGCTGTGTTTGTAGCCCAAACGTCTTTCCGAGTCCTGACGAGGATCTCCGAAAGTTCGGACATTGGCTTTCAGGTGGATAGAAAGTGTTATTCGGACGGCAAAGGGAGCAGGTATAAGGACAGTATTCCTTATGAGATACCGGTTTGGAGAGGTGGAACTGGACACCGGGAAGCGGGAGTTGGAGCGGGATGGTGAGGTGTGCCTGCTGACGCCCAAGCTCATGGGTGTGCTGGAACTGATGGTGGAGAGCGGGGGCCGGGTGGTGGCCAAGGACGAGATCCTCGACCGGGTCTGGGGCGAGGTGTTCGTCAGCGAGGGAGCGGTGACGCGGACCGTGGCGCGGCTGCGGAAGTTACTCGGAACGGGCCGGGGGGACGCGGAATACATCCAGACGGTGTCGGGGGTGGGCTACCGGTGGATCCCGGAGGTCGAACGGCTCCCTGTCAATGGGACCGGCCCGAAACGACCTTCCCTGGGGGTCTTTGTGGGCCGGGATCGGGAGATGGCGGCGTGTGCGGCGTTTGTCAGCCGTCTGGAAGTGGGCCAGGGGGGCGTGCTGTGTTTGACCGGGGAGCCCGGGATCGGAAAGACGTCATTGCTGGAGGCGTTCCGGCGTTCAGTGCCCGAATCGATCCGAACGGGGGTGGCGCGGTGTCCGGAGCCGTTGCGGACCGACATGGGTTACCTGCCGGTGATGGATGTCCTGGAAGCACTGGGCTCGGGGAGCGAGGCCCCCGCTGTCCGGGCTCGGATGAAAGAGTTGGCGCCGAACTGGCATGCGCAGGTTTTTGGGGATCCGGCCTTGCGGCCGGACGCGATTGCGGCGGAACGCGCGAAGCGGGAGGTCCGGGCGTTTCTGGAGGAACTGACCACCGGTGGGCCGGTCCTGTTATTTTTCGACGATTTTCACTGGTCGGACCGGTCGACGCTGGACCTGATCATCGACCTGACGAGCCGATTCGATGGGCAGCCGCTGGGGCTGGTGCTGCTGTACCGCCCGACGGAGTTGCGTCTGCGGGAGCATCCGTTTTCGACGGTGAAGCTGGACCTGGAGTCCCGCGGCGTGGCGCAGGAGGTGGTACTCCGCCCATTGGACGGGCCCGACATCGGCGCATATCTCGATGCCGTCTGCCCGGATAACGGATTCCCTGGGGAACTGACCCGCTTTCTCTCCGAACGCACCGAAGGCAACCCGCTGTTTGTGACGGGGCTGGTGGATTATCTCCGGTCGACCGGGCAGATCGTCCACGGGGCCGGGGGCTGGGAATTCCGGGGCGACGTTCAGGCGATGCTCCGGGAGCTGCCCGACACAGTGGCCAGCCTGATCGGGCGGAAACTGGCGCAACTCGACGATGAGCAACGGCGGATTCTGCGGGTGGCGGCGGTCCGGGGGTATGAATTCGAATCGAGTGTGATTGCGGACACACTCCACCTGGGGATCGACGCAGTGGATGAGGTGTTGGAGCGGCTCGACACGCGCCATGGACTGGTTGGCCGTGCCGACCCCAACGATACCCGGAATCTGGAAACCGACTACCACTTCCGGCACGCGCTCTATCAGGAAACGCTCCTCCAGGAGTTGAGCCCCAGCCGCCGGAAGGATCTTTCCGGCCACATTGCCGCAGCGCTGGTCGCGCAGTACGGCGAGGAAACAGTTCAAGCTTCCGACCGCATCGCGGCGCTACTCGCCGACGCCGGCGATCCCGAGAACGCTTCCCGGTATTTCCTGGCTGCCGCGCGGGAGGCACGGAAACGCGCCGCCTATGACGAGGCCATCCTCCTGGCGGAACGGGGAATCGAACAGATCGCACTTCTAGACGATTCCGAACGATTCAACTCACGGCACACCGAACTCCTCCTCGTGCTGGCGTCCTCCCACCAGTCATTGTTCTTGGGAAGCGAAAGGGCTCACTCCGCATTCTCTCAAGCCGGTCGATTGGGTACTGGAAACGATCGCCGCTACATCGAGTCGCTGTTCGGCAAGTGGGTCTTTGAGACAGCGCGGATGGAAACGCGAAAGGCGCTGGCTCTGGCGGAGGAACTGTACCGGCTCAACGCAGGAACACACGCCCAACCTTTGGAAGCGATCGTGGCCTACGGAGATAGTCTTCTTCGCGTCGGACAGTTCCGGAAGGCGCTCGACGTTTCGGAAGAAACCCACGTTGTGAATAGTGCCTCGAACACGGTGTCGTTCCTCGACGACGTTCGCACCGTAAATCGTGCGATATTGACGGATTTTACAGGCGATGTGGATCAGGCGAGAACGCTGTTCTTAGAACTAAAAGGCAACTGCAAAGATCCCCTACGATGCCCCGAATATGCTCTCGCGTGGTATTTCTACGTGCGGCACGGGCATTTCGCCGCAGCGAAGGACCTTGCAATCACTTTTATGGACCGCGGAGGTTCACTCCATTTCAGAACTCTGATGGAACTGCTCCTCGGGTGCGTGGATTTCGAATCCGGAGATTCTTCGGGAATCGACCGGGCCTTAAGCAAACTGGAAGAGGTGGAATCGATGGGCTGTTTCGCCAATCGAGGCGAGCATGCCAGCATGATCGGGGAGATGATGGCCCGGGCCGGACGTTGCGATGAAGGGCTCGCCCTTGTTGAGGAAACGCTTGAAATGACTGCGAACGGTGGGGAGCAGTTCGCGGACGCTCGATTATGGAAGGCGAAGGGCCACCTTCATCTTGCGGAGTTCCGACACTCCGGGAACAAGCGATACG
>CAZTTI010000475.1:0-5852 GCA_964615925.1 uncultured Solibacteraceae bacterium | reverse complement strand
CCATGCGCGTGGCGGTGGCGTCCGGACTGACCATCATCACGCACCGTTCGAACGTGGAGTTCTTCGAGGAACTGGTCTCGCGCCCGCACAGTCGCGCGCCCGACATCCTCCAGCGCTTCCCGCGCGAGATGAACCTGGTCGCTGTCGATGACGCGATGGTGCTCGAGGACCCGTCCCGGCGCGTCGAGCTGTATCACGTCGTCGACAACCCGCGCGAAGGGACGAACATCTTCGCGTGGGTGCCCGGCGAACGCATCCTCGTCCAGGCCGACCTCTACGATTCCGGATGGGTCCAGCATCCGTGGGCCGCGAATTTCCGCGAGAACCTCCGAGCGCGAGGGCTGGACGTCGCCCGGCACGTCCCCGTCCACGGGACCATCCAATCGGACGATGAAGTACTTGAAACACTGCGTGCTCGAGGAGCAGATCTCAATTAATTCACGAATATTCAGGAGATTCCGTTGCCCCCAGACGCCGACCTCAAGAAGCAATTGAATGACTTGATCCGCGGGTACTGGACCACCCAGGCCCTCTTCGTCGTGGCCGAGCTGGATATCGCGGGCCGGATCGGCGCCCAGCCGAAAACCGCCGTCGAACTCGCCGGAGACGCCGGAGCCGATGCCGGCGCACTCTACCGCATTCTCCGGGCCCTGGCCAGCATCGGCATCTTCATCGAAGACGGGGAAGGACGCTTCGGTTTGACGCCCCTCGGCGAGGTCCTGGCGTCACCGGGAGGCACCGGCTATGCCCGGCTCCACGGCCAGGAACTCTACCGGGCGTGGGGCAACATTCTTCACACGGTCCGGACCGGTGAGCCGGCTTTCATCAGGACGCACGGGATGGGGCTGTTCGACTATATGGCCGCGCATCCGGAACGCGGTGAGATCTTCGATCGGGCGATGTTTGGACACCACGGGGCCGAGACGATCCCGATGCTCGAAGCGTACGACTTTTCCGGCTTCGGAACGATCGTCGACGTCGGGGGCGGAAACGGGTCGCTCCTGATGACGGCGCTCGAGAAGCTCCCCGGCGTCGAGGGGATCTTGTTCGACCTTCCCGGCGTCGTGGAGCGGGCCCGCGCCGTGATCGAAAGATCCGATTTCGTCAACCGCATCGGGATCGCCGGCGGATCCTTCCTCGACGAGGGGGTTGTTCCGGCGGGCGCGGACGCCTACATCCTGCGGCACATCGTCCACGACTTCGACGACGAGAAGACACTGACGATCCTCTCCAACTGCCGGAAAGCCGCCGGGCAGAAGGGCCGTATCCTCCTCGTCGAGATCGTCGTTCCGCCCGGCAACGACCCCAACTTCGGGAAGTGGCTCGACCTGATGATGCTCTGTTACGGGGGGAAGGAACGCACCGTCGACGAGTACCGCGACCTGTTCTCCCGCGCCGGGCTCGAACTGATGCGCGTGGTCCCCACGTCGACGCCCATCAGCGTGATCGAAGGCGTCCCGCGCGCGACGTGAAGCCGGCCGGGTTCGTCCTCACCGGAGGGGAAAGCCGGCGCATGGGGGACGACAAGGCCGGTCTCGACTGGGGCGGGCGAACGCTGGCCGAACACATGCGCGCGATCCTGTCGGAGGTCGCCGATCCCGTCGCCTTCGTCGGTCCCGGCGGCCTCGCCGATCGCGAATCCGGCGCGGGGCCGGTGGAGGGAATCCGCACGGCGCTCGAAGCCACGCGATCCGCGTCCAACATCGTCGTTGCCGTGGACCTTCCCTTCCTGACTCCGGAGTGGCTGATCTATCTCCTGAACCGCCTGGAACAGACCCGCCGCGGAGTTGTGGGCGTGGAGGCCGGGGGAAAAGTGCCGCTGTGCCTCGCCATCGACCGGAAGATGCGCGCCGGAGTCGACCAGTACCGCAACCGGGGAAAGCGAAGCCTCGCCGGCTTCCTCGAGAGCGTGGGCGCCGACATCCTCGATGAACGCGCGTTCCGGGAGGCCGGGTACGACGTGGGGATGTTCCGGAACCTCAACACACCGGCCGAATACGACCGGTACCGTCCCCGCTGATTCCCGGCTCAGGCGACGCCGAGCGCCCGCAGCCCCTGGACCGTCGCGACCGACGCGACGTAACCCAGTCCCGTATAGACCGCGAGCTGGAGGGCCGCGAAACGCCACGAGTTGGTTTCCTTCCGGACGACGGCCACCGTGGAAATGCACTGGAGCGAAAAGAAGAAGAAGACGATCAGCCCGATCATGCTCGCGACAGTGAATACCGGCTCCCCCGTGTCGGCGAACGTTGCCGAGCTCATGGTCTCGCGCAGGCCCTCGATCTGCGTGTCTTCGTCGTCCCCCTCGATGCCGAAGACGATGGCCATGGCGCTGACAAAGACCTCGCGGGCCGCAAACGCAGAGATCAAACCCACCCCGACCCGCCAGTCGGCGCCCATCGGGCGCAGGACGGGCTCGATCACCTGCCCGAGCTGGGCCGCAAACGACGTCTCCATCCCGGCGCGGACGACGAGCGGTGGATCGACCCCCGGGTCACCAGCCAATTCCGGCTGCATGTTCCCCGATCCGAAGCTCGAGAGCAGCCAGAGGACGATGGCAACAACGACGATGGGTCCCCCCGCCCGGCGCAGGTACGACGCGGACCGGGACCACGTCATGCGCAGGATGATGTTCCATCGCGGGACGCGATAGACGGGCAGTTCCATGGCGAGCAGCGACGGCGGCTCGTTCGGAAACGCGACCTTTCCCGCGATACCCGCGAGCACCGAACCGATCAGGAGGCTGGACACATAGATCGAGGCCAGCGCCAGGCCCGCCTGACCCGGACTGGCCGGAAGCAGCGCGGCCAGGAGCAGGGCGTAGACCGGCAGGCGCGCGCTGCAGCTCATCAGCGGGATGATCCAGATCGTGAGCAGCCGCTCCCGCCGCGTCGGAATCGAACGCGCCGCAAAGACGGCCGGGATCGCGCAGGCGAAGCCCGACAGCATCGGGACGAACGATCGTCCGTGAAGCCCGAGCGCGGAGAGGGGGCGATCCACCAGCGTGGCTCCGCGGGCCAGGTACCCGGAATCCTCGAGCATCGTCATGAGGAAAAACAGAATGATGATCTGCGGGAGGAAAACCACGACGGCCCCCACGCCGCCGATCATGCCCTCGGCCACGAAGTCGGCGATGATCGAATCGGGGAACGTTCCGGAAACCAGGCCGCCCGCCCAAGCGAACGAGGCATCCACGGCGTCCATGAACGGGGTCGCAAACCAGAAGATGGACGCGAACAGGCCGACGAGCAGCGCGACGAATATCGGAAAACCCAGTAGCGGATGCAGAGCGATCCGGTCCACCTTTGCGGTGAGGAAATCCCGTTCGACCAGAACCTCCAGTCCCTCGATCGCCGTCATCCCATCCCCGCCGGGCACGGCCCTCCCGAGCAACTCCCGCACGCGGCCGTAGGCCACGACGGGATCTTCGCCCAGGTCCGCCAGCGCGCTCGGTACCGCGGGCTTGAACGCCGCATCGCGCAACGCGGCCATCAACTCCGCCATGCCCTTCCCGTACCTGGAGTCGACCGCGACGACCCGAAGTCCGAGCCGGCGCTGGAGGTCTTCGGGATCGACCGACTCGTGAACCCGTTCGAGCAGATCCATCATCGTGAGGACGAGAACGACGGGTTTTCCCTGGCCGGCGACGAACCCTGCAAACTTCAGGTGCCGTTCCAGTTGCGTGGCGTCGACGACGAGGGCGAAGACGTCGGCACGAACCGAGGGATGGCGGGATTCGATGACCTGGCAGGAGAGGTCTTCTTCCGGGGAGGGGTTCACCGCGCTGTGGACTCCCGGCAGATCCACGACGTTGAGGCTTTCGCCCCATTCGGCCCGGCTCTTGCCGGCCATGAGGCTCACCGTGACCCCGGGGTAGTTGGCGGTGTGGAAGTGACCTCCGGTCAACGCGTTCATCAGCGTCGTCTTGCCGGAGTTCGGCATGCCCACCAGGCAAACCGTGGCGGAACCGGATCGGGAGGGCGGCCCGGTCGCGGTTGAAACCGGGGAGGTCATCGAATCAGGATCCAGGCCGCCTCACGCTTTCTCAGTGCGATTTGAGTTCCGCGGACCACGACGACGAGGGGGTCCCCCAGCGGCGTCGTGCGGACCACGGCAACCGGCTCCCCGGGCGTAAAGCCCAGATCGAGCAACCGCCGGCAATCCGCCTCCGGTCCGTCCAGTTTATCGATCCGGTACCACCGGGCTACCGGGGCCGCGGTCAGTGTCATGGGAGCGGCGGCAACGACAGGTGTCACAATCTCGGCTCCGTCTTGGGCGTTTGTTGGGCATCGGGAGTAATTGAAAATGAATGTCATTTACAACTCTATCACTATCGCCCAACCATCTCGAAATCGCAAGGGCCATCGTCGGATTCTGTCGTCGGATTCGGGTCAATCCTCGACGAACTCCATCTCGCGGTTCTCCGACAGGATCGTCAATCCTTTCTGGATGATAAAGGGGCTCATGACCACCGCGCCGAGGGCGTCCCCCCACCAGTGCTGCATTCCCAGGTTGATCAGGAGTCCGATCAGGAGGACCATCGCGAGATAGGAGTTTCCGAACGTGAAGACCGCGGCCGCTTTCAGGGCCGGACTCTGCACCTCCATCGCCAGCGACTTCATGTACGATCCGATGATGGGAACCAGCAACATCGAGATCGCGGCCAGCGCCACTCCGAGAAACGTCGGGTCGGGGCGGCGCCCCTGCCAGAGATCGACGAGACCGAGGACGAAGGCCGACGCCCCGACCAGGAGGTAGGCGGCGGCCACGACCCGAAAAAATCCCGCATCTCCCGCTCGTTCGACGTCGGCCGTCCGGTGGACGGCAATGCGGCGGGCCAGGACGGCCTCCCTCCCGGCCCCCACCAGCGCATCCAGCCCGTAAATCAAAAGCAAGGTCGAAGCCGAGCCGAGCCAGATGAGGATGCTGGCCCCCGCCTGGAGGAGACCCACTCCCGCGGTCACGAGACCCAGCGTCATGAACTGCCGGAGCCACTTAGATACCTCATCTTTTGGTTGATATTCAGCACTCATAATACTGATTCAACAACACATTCAATAACATGAATCAATATGCACGGGCAAAAACCACGCGCTCCGGGGACACTTCACCGCAGCGGATGCACTTTCCGGTCTCGGCCTCGGCCTCGAGCGGGATGCAGCGGATCGTGGCCTTCGTTTCGGCCTTCACCAGGTCCTCACACTCCGCCCGGCCGCACCAATGACACCAGAGGAACCCGGCCTCCGGACCGTCGAGACGGGACGTGAACTCGGCGTAGTCGTCGACGCGCGCGCTCTGTGCCTCCCGGAACTCGAAAGCGCGGGAGTAGAGGGCCCCCTGCACGTCGTCCAGCATCGTCCGGATCGTGGCCGCCAGACCGTCCTGGGAGACGATGGCCTTTTCCCCCGTGTCCCGGCGCACCAGGACGGCTTTCCCGCTCTCCAGATCGCGAGGGCCGAGTTCCATCCGGAGGGGAACGCCGCGCTGCTCCCACTGGTTGAACTTCCAACCCGGGCTCAACTGATCCCGATCGTCCACCTTGTACCCGAAACCGGCGAAGTCCGCGGTCAATCGATCGACGCGCTCGCGAACGGCCGCTTTCTCCTCGTCCTTCCGGCCGATGGGGATGACGGCCAGCGCCGTCGTCGCCAGGCGCGGTGGAATGATGATGCCGCGATCGTCCCCATGCGCCATGATCAGTGCGCCGATCAGGCGCGTCGACACGCCCCAGCTCGAGGCATAGACGTACTCTTCCCTGCCTTCGGCGTTCTGGAATTTCACGTCGAAGGCCCTGGCGAAGTTCTGGCCCAGATGATGCGACGTCCCGGCCTGGAGCGCCTTGCCATCCTGCA
>CAZTTI010000474.1:0-3845 GCA_964615925.1 uncultured Solibacteraceae bacterium | reverse complement strand
GTCACCTCGCCGCTGGTGACATCGAGGAGCCCGATCTGATAGCCGCGGTAGCTCCGATTCGGGGCATCGCTCGTGAAGCGATCCGTGACGAAGGCGATCGTGGATCCGTCGGGCGACCACGCCGGATGGACCGCGGCATAGGCGTCGTCGGTCAGACGCTCGACCACGCCGGTCTCCACATCGACGACGAAGAGATCGGTCAGCCCTCCGGCCACGGCCGAAAAGACGATCCGCTGTCCGTTGGGCGACCATGCCGGGTTCAACACTTCGTCGATCCCGGACAATGGGAGCCACAGAACGTGATCGAAGGAGTTGGTATCCGTTATCCGGATCCGGGCCTCGCCGGTCACGATCGCGCCGTAGGCGAAACGGCCCCCGTCGGGAGCCCAGGCTCCCGCGGATTGAATGAACTGGAGGCTCTCGAGGTGGGGGTCGACGGCGGAATCGGTCACTTTACCGAGAATCTCTCCGGTCCGGACGTCCGCGACGAACATGTCGACGGAGAACAGGTCGCGCTCGGAGAAAAAAGCCACGCGGCTGCCATCCGGGCTCAGCGAGGGGCTGATCTCGAGCGTTTCGTTCTCTTCGTCGAGGATCAGCCGCCCGAACGCTTCCGGCGCTTCGGTGCGGTCCAGGACCCCTGCGTACTGCTCGCGAATCGCAGCGTGCCAGTTCTCCGAGAGCGTTTGGGGCTCGATTCCCAGAACGTCGCGAATCGCCGGTTCCGGCGTCCCGGCCGTCCCGGCGGCCTTGAGGATCTCCCCGACGACCTGGTCGCCCCATCGTCCGGCGACATAAGCCCAGAAAGCCTGACCGAAGCGGTATGGGAAATATTCCGGGTCGTCCAGGTCCGAAACGGCCGGAAGGTCGTCCTCGAGCATGGCGTCACGCAACCACATCGCCGTATGCGTGTCTTCCGAGCCGAGCGACAAATATTCGGCCATCCCTTCCATGAACCACAAGGGCAGGCGAAGGGCCCCGGGCAACTGGAACGCGCCGGAGCCCGCCCGCTGGGTGGTGATGTCGAACTGGAACGCATGGACCAGTTCGTGTCCCAGCACGTGGTCGGTCGCTTCGAGCGGTCCGGCCATGGGCAGGACGATGCGCCGCTTGAACGCTTCGGTGACGCCGCCGGTCGACTCCCCGATCTCTCCGGATATGGCATTGGTCTGCCGGAAGTGGGGATGGCTCTGGTACAGAATGATGGCCTGCCGGCCGTCCAACTCGTGGCCGAGAACCTCGGACAGGCGCGTGTACCATCGTTCGGCCATCTGCGCCACTATCTCCGTTGCCGGGGCCTCCGGTGCATAGGTATAGATGTCGAAGTGCTCGGTCCCGACGACCTCGAACTCGAACGTCTGGTATTGGACCTTATTTTGTCCGAAGTATTGCCCTGCGGTTTCGGCGGGGACCATCCCGAGGAACGAAAACGACGCGATCAGCGTGTGCAGTATCCGTGGACCCTTCATCTTCAGCCTCCGCAATGGAGACTCGTGAACAACAACTGGCGTTTCACGAACATTCTGACACATGCTGTCGCAGTGCCCTCGCAGTCCTCAATGCAGTCCTCAATAAGGAAGGGCGCCGACGAGTGTGACCGGGCTGAGGCACGCAAACTGTTACGATTGAAGCGCATGGACGGACATCGAGGATGAGCGACGACACCCCGAACCGGAACCCCGATCGTCTCCGCTCGATTCAGAACGGGTTCTTCCTCGCTTTGCTTCTGGGCGTCTCGGCCGCGTTTGTCTGGCTGATCGCCACCTTCCTCGAACCGGTGTTGTGGGCGATCGTCCTTGCCATCCTCTTTCATCCCGTCCAGCGGTATCTCTCGGACCGGACCGGTGGGAGGCCACGGCTGGCGTCCGTGCTGACGATCTCCATCTTCCTCTTCGTGGTGATCCTGCCAATCACGTTGATTGGCATCGCATTGTCCCGGGAAGCCGCAGACCTCTACGACCGCATCTCGAACGAGAACATCGTCGAAGAGACGCTGGCCGCAGTCCAGGCCGCCCTTCCGTTCGTCGACGAATTCCTGAACCGCTTCGGCACGAGCCTTGAAGAGTTGCGGCAGAACCTGTCGGACGCCGCGATCGCCGTCAGCCGGTACCTGGCGTCGCGGGCGGTCGGGTTCGGACAGGATGCATTGCGGATGGGGCTCTACTTCGTCCTCGTGCTCTACCTGCTGTTCTTCTTTCTCAAGGACGGCAGGAGCATCGTCAGCCGCACGATCGAACGAATGCCCCTCGGGCGAGGGCGCGAACGCGCGCTGGTCGACCGCTTTGCCCAGGTCTCACGCGCCACGATCAAGGCGACTCTGATCATTGGCGTCGCCCAGGGAACCATCGGGGGCCTGATTTTCTGGATCTTCGGGATCCGGGCGGCCGTCTTCTGGGGTGTGGTGATGATGGTCGTGTCGATCATTCCCGCACTCGGGTCCGGGCTCGTATGGGGCCCGGCGGCGATCATCTTCTTCGCCTCGGGCGAGATCTGGAAGGGGATCGGGTTGATGCTGGCCGGCGCCTTGATCATCGGCCTGGTCGACAACGTCCTGCGGCCGATCCTGGTCGGGAACGATACTCGAGTGCCCGACTACATGATCCTCATGAGCACTCTCGGCGGACTGGTCACGTTCGGCCTCTCGGGTTTCGTCATCGGGCCACTGATCGCGGCGCTGTTCCTCACACTCTGGGACATGTTCATCCGCGAATACGGTTCGGGTGACGCCGCGGCTGATGGGAATTGAGACCTGCCAGCTGGCCCTTCAAACGAGGCCTTTCGCGGCAAGCACGGCAATGATGCGGCCTGCGGCACGATGCGGATCCTCGTCGATTCCCGAAACGGTCAGTTCCGGTTCGAGCGGCGGCTCATAGCCGGAACCCGATCCGGGAAGTTCGTTGAAAACATCGACCGCCGAACGGCGATAGAGGCCCTTGGGATCGCGCTCCTTGCACACCGCGAGTGGCGTATCCACGTGAACCTCGATGAAATCGCCGACACTCCTCCGGACTTCATCGCGGTATCTCCGGCGGTTCGCCGTCGCGTCGATCACTACGGGGATGCCGTGATCGACCAGCAGAGTGGCGATCCAGGCCAGAGTCCGGTAAAAGGTATTCCGCCCCGCTTCCGAGTAGTCGAGGCCCCGCATGACCTGACGCAGGGCGTCGGACTCGAGCCGCGCGCAACGAACGCCGCGCGCTTCGAGCTGCCGCAGAAGTTCGACCGCAATCGTCGATTTGCCCGACGCGGGAAGTCCGGTGAACCAGACGACGAAGGCACGACCGGGAGTCGCCGATTCCGGATCAGGCCTCGCAGTAGGCATTGACGGATCGGAAGTCGAACGCGTCCTCACTCATCACGTTCTGGACGAACGCGAAGAGACGCCGGCGAATGGAGTCGTTGAGGTCCGGATACCAGACCGGGCTGGCGATGACGAGGCCGCGGAACGCAAAAAACGGCGCGACGACTTTCCGGATCTCGTCGTCACCCGTTGCCCCGATGTAGCGATCCCAGAATCGCTCGAAAAGGTCGCGGAAGCCGCCTTCGAGGCGGCCGGACCGCTGGAGCGAGAAAAAGAGATAGTTGATCGTCAGACAGCTCGCGTCGGCGGCGGCTTCGCCCCACTCCCCGCGGGACCGGTCGAGAATCCCGGGTTCTCCATCGGCGTCGAACAGGATGTTCCATGGATGAAAGTCGCCGTGGACCTGGCAGAGCCGATGCTCGTAGTCCCGGAGGCGCCATCTCCAATGGAGAGCCTGCTGCTCGACGGCTTCAAGCAGCGCGCGGTCGATGAACCCATGGGTTTCCGGATAGCTGTCCGCAATCCCCATGGTGCATTCCCCGTG
>CAZTTI010000473.1:0-5639 GCA_964615925.1 uncultured Solibacteraceae bacterium | reverse complement strand
TCCATTTCGGATAGTTCCATGCGCGCCTGCAGTCCGGCCATGCCGAGAAGCCCGAAGGCGACGATCAGCAGCGTCACCAGCACTTCGATGAGGCTGGTACCGCCCTGGTGACTGGAGGTACGGGCGTTCATCAGTTCCATTTCTCCACCGGCGTTTTGTTCCCGGCGCTATCGAGCGTGAGAGGCCCGTCACTGGCTTGCGCAGATCGTGAAGATCGCAAGCCCGGAGCCTTCGGCCCTTAGGGCCCGCGCGTTGTCGTACCTCGGAGCCGTGATTCCGGATCCCCAGGTCAACCTCCAATTCCATATCGAAGCACTTGGGATCTTCGAGGAGATTGGTGACTTGAGAGGCATGGTCGGCCAGTGGGGCGCTCTCGGGACCCAGCGCACGTTTGTCGGGGACGACCACGCGGCCGCGGAGTACTTCGAGCGATCCCTCGATGCTTGCCGGAAGTTGGGGGAGCAGGCGGAGATCGCCGGAGCGGCGAGCAATCTCGCGGTGGTGGTGCGGCGACTCGGCGAGTTTTCGAGGGCACGCGCACTCCTGGAAGAGGCGATGGCGATATTCGAAGCGATCGATGACCCGAGCGGCGTGGCCTGGACCTTCAACCGACTGGGCGATGTCCATCGCCGCGCCGGGAACCTTTCCGACGCGGTTCAGTCGTACTCGAAGGCGAGGGCGGGATTCATCGAAATCGGCGACCGCTGGGGGCTCGCCCGGACTTCGCTCGACTCCGGGCATTTGGCGCTACGGGAAGGCGATATCGGTCTCGCCCGCATGAAGTTCCGCGAGGCGCTGGGGAGTTATCTCGACCTGGCGCACCGGCGGGGCGTGACGATGACGCTCGTCGGCTTTGCGTGGCTGGCGATCGCGGAAGACCGGCCGGAGTGCGCTCTCACGCTCGCCGGAGCGGCCGATTCCGCGCGGCGGAGCGTCGGCACGACCATTCGACTGCACGAGAAGGCCAAGTTGGATCGTCTGCTGAGGTCGCCGTCCTTGAAGCGAATCGACGAAATGACGGCGGAGGCCATGTGGCACCGTGGAACTCGGATGACGCTGGAAGAAGCCATCCACCTCGCCTTGGAACCCGATGCCGCGGACGACGGAGAGATCCCGCGTCCACGTACATCCGCCCCGAAACGCTCTACTGGAAGTTAGAGGGGTCCACCAGGCGGCGCACGGCGGCGATCCGATCGATCGGGATTCCCGTCTCCTGAGCATGTTTCCAGATCAGCGACTCGTCGGGGGCGTAATAGATGCAGTAGATCTTGTCGTCGGTCACGAAGCTGTGGATCCACTGGATCGTCGGACCCAGCTCCTTCAGGACCTCCAGAGATTTCAGCGAAGCTTCCCGCAGTTGTTCCTCGGTCATTTTCGACGCACCCGGAACGTTACGCTCGATCACGAATTTGGGCATCCGTATCTCTCCTTTCGGTTGTACGCACGCCGGGCATTGTCCCCCATCCACCCCTTGGATGCGAGTTCGAGCTTCAGTTGCTTCTCGCCTCTGCCTGCATCGCGTATGATTGCGCTGAATGATCGGCGTGAGCATCGTCCGTATAAGGTCCCGTCCCGCCGTTCGGTTGGATTGTCGCCGCTTACGCCGGGTGGTCCTGTTCTCCAAGGGAGGGAAGTCCCTCTTCCGAAGGGCAGCCGATGGATAACGCTCCAAGGTTCCTGTTTGGAGAAGCGCCGTTCGATCGTATGATCGTAACGTTTCCATCATGATTCGATATTGGTCAACGCTGGGCATCGCCTTGGCCGTCGCCCTGGCGGTGGGGCCGGTCTGGGCCCAACCCACGCTTCCCGCCGTTCTCGACGTCCAGAACGGGCAGATCCGCGTGAGCGCGGTCGCGACCGGGCTCTTCCATCCCTGGAGCTTTGCATTTCTCCCGAACGGAGACATCCTCGTGGGCGAACGGAACGGCGAGCTCCGCCTCATTCGCCAGGGCGCGCTTCTTCCCGACCCCGTATGGACGGCGCCGGCCGACACGTCCGGCGAGACCGCGCTGAACTTCATCACGCTCCACCCGGACTTCGGACAGAACCGTTGGGTGTACGTCTCGTACCCGAAACACGACGGGGATGCGGACACGCTCGCCATCGTGCGCGGCCGCCTCGAGCGGAATGCCCTCACCGATGTCGAGGAGATCTTCGTCGCCGATGCCTGGGAGACGGGAGGCAACCTCGGCGGCCGCATCTTCTTCGGACCCGATGGGGCGCTCTACGCGACCGTCGGCGACCGCGACCGCCTGTGCTGCAACGGCGGTGAGGACGCGAGCCTCCGCATGAAGGCGCAGGCGCTGGCGAGCGACGTCGGGAAGACGCTCCGCCTCAACGACGACGGCACGATTCCCGAAGACAACCCGTTCGTCGGCCGCGAGGGCGCCAATCCGGAGGTTTTCACTTACGGCCACCGTAACGGCTATGGCCTCGCGGTCCATCCCGAAACGGGCGAGTTGTGGCAGGCCGAGATCGGCCCTATGGGGGGCGATGAGGTCAACGTCCTCGTTCCCGGCCACAACTATGGCTGGCCCCTCGTGTCGACCGGGCGTAACTATACCGGCACCCTCGTTTCCGATCAGCCCTGGGTCCGCCCCGGCATGGACAACCCGCGGATCCACTGGGTTCCGTCGACCAGTCCGTCGAGCATCGTGTTCTACACCGGCGACCGTTTCCCGGAATGGAGGAACAACCTCTTCGTCGGCTCGCTCACCGAACGCCAGTTGATCCGCATCGCATTCAATCAGCCCAGCCAGGCCGAGCGCCGGGAGCGGCTCCTGGTGCCTCTTGGCGTGCGGGTGCGCGACGTCCACGTGGGACCCGACGGCCTGATCTACGTGGCGACGGAAGGGGCATCGGGGGGCGGCACCGCCGATGGAATGATCCTGAGGGTCGAGCCGGCGACGGAACCATAGAAAATACAGTCTTTCGAGAAACTAAAATTGAGGTTACACATGATCAGATTCATGCTCCCGTTTTCCATGGCCGTTATCGGGATCGTCCTCCTCACCCCCGCGGCCCACGCTCAGGCGGACGCGATCGAAAAAGCCCTGCTGGCCGCACCCGCCCAGTTGCGGGAAGGCGCGACCGTCATCCAATGGAACGACGACTTCTCCTACACGACCCTGCGCGAGGGCACGAATCGACTGGTCTGCTACGACCGGTCGGGGAAGCCGGCCCAGCAGCCGTTCGCCGTCGAATGCACCAGCATTGCAAACCTCGAGCGCGTCGCGGCCAGCATGCGGATCGAAGCCGCCAACGCGAACGACGCCGGAACGCGGCGCGCCGCGTTCGAAGCCGCGGAACGCGCCGGGGAGTGGCCCGAGCCGGAATTCGGCTCGCTGTTCTACAACCTCTCGGGTCCAAGCCGTGAGAACGCCCGGTCTCATGCGACCGTTGCCGTTCCAGGCGCAACCGGCGATTCCCTCGGGCTTCCCGAAAGCGGTCAACAGGGCGGCGCGTGGATCATGAACGCCGGAACGACGGCCGCGCACATCATGGTGCCGGGGATGTAGCGTGTTCCGGGCTCCGTGACCCCGCGCTATTCTGTCCGCCGGATTGCGGACAGCATGTTGATCTCCCGAAGCGCGTGCCCCTGGTGCGGGTCTGACAAACTGGAAGCGGTGGCGGAATGCCCGTACCGCGAGGAACCTCTGGTTTCGCTCTTTCGCGACACGCTCGAAGCGGCGGTCGAGACCGAGGTATTCGTCGCGATGGAATGCGCCGATTGCGGCGTCATCTTTCAGCGCGACATCCTCCCCTCCGACGCCCACGTCGACATGTACGAGGCGTGGCAATACCGGGACACGGAGATCGAAACCGTCCTCTTTTACATGCAGGAACTCCTCATGATCCGATCGCACTTCCCGCGAACGCCCGGGGAGGTGACGGTCTTCGACTACGGGATGGGCTGGGGAAAGTTCTGCGAGGTCGCCCGGACGCTCGATTTCGACGTCGTCGGGTTCGACATCAACCGGCACAAGCGCGCGCACGCTTCCGGCCGGGGCATCCGCGTGATTGACGAGCTGGACGCGATCGATGCCGGATCGGTCGACTTCGTGAACCTCGAGCAGGTCCTCGAACACGTCGCCGAGCCCGCCGTCCTCGTGCGGGAGTTGGCGTCCAAGCTGGGTCCCGGTGGAGTGATGAAGATCTCTGTTCCGCACCGGTCGCGGAACCTCGCCCAACGGCTGTCCCGGGTCGGCAGCACCCGTGCCGCCAATCTCTACGGCGAACTGATGGAACTCTGGCCGCTCTCCCACATCAACTCGTTTACGCGCGGGTCATTGAAGAGGGTCCTCGGCCCCGCGCTTCGCCCCGTCCGCCTGCACCTGAACTCGGTCGTCGTCTCACCCCTCGCCCCGGGAGCGTGGAGAGAAACGGCCCGCGTCATTTCGCGTCCGGTGTACAAGAACTACTACGGGCGCAGCAACTACCTGTTTTTCGCGAAGGCCGCGTGAGACACCGAGCGCCGGCCCGGCCGGTGTATGCTGGGTCGATCGGAAGGCCCCGACGGCGTGTGCCGGAATCCGGCCTCCTGGAGGTCTCATGAAGACGAAGACGCTCTTGGTTCCGTTGGGACTCGCGATGGCCGGATTGTTCGTCGGCGCGTCTCCCGCGTGGGCCCACCATTCGTTCGCAGCGGAGTTCGACGCGGAGAACTGCCGCGACTTCACCGGCACGTTGACCGAACTGGACTGGCAGAGTCCGCACGCCTTCTTCTACATGGATATCGAAGACGACGAAGGCAACGTCGAACGCTGGTCGTTCCAGACCTATGCGCTGATCACGCTGCGCCGGAATGGAACCGGGCGCGAGGTCTTCATGGAGAACATGGGGAAAGAAGTCTGGGTCCGCGGATGCCTGGCGAAGAACGATACGGAGCGATACGCCGCTGCCGGCCTGATGCGTTTCGAGGACGGCGAACTGCGGCAGGTCGGACAGATCCAGAACTGATGTGAAGGAGAGGCCGATGAAAATCACCCTCGTATGGATCGCCGCCGTCGCCACGGTTTTTCTCACGGTTCCCGGCGTGGCCGCCCAGGATTCCGAACCGGAAGAATACGTCGTCACCGTCCTGCCCCCCGGAGGCCCGCCGCCGCGGTTGCCCGACGGGAAGATCGACTTTACCGGCCACTGGTTTCCGAACGGCGCTGGCGAAGGCGTCAGTGGCCGCTTCGGCGTGGACCCGGCCGCGATGGGAACGTTCGATCCCGAGGTCACGCCCGAAGAAGAACCGAAGCTCGAGCAATGGGCACGGGACCGGATCGCGGCGATGACGCCGACCGAGCTCGAGCTCTCGAAGTCCTCCGTGAACTGCATACCGCGCGGCGTGCCCGCCATCTGGCTGCAGAACCCGTACTCGACCTTGATGATCCACAAGGACGGCATGCTGGCGCAGCTCTACGAGGTGCTGAACAACTGGCGCGTCATTCACCTCGACGGACGGCCGCTGCCGGAGTATCCGGAGCCGCTGTTCCATGGCAACAGCACGGCACGCTGGGAAGGCGACACGCTCGTCGTCGAGTCTGTGGGCTTCGACGAGCGCACCTACATCCAGCCGAACGGCTGGTTCCATAGCGAGGAGCTGCGCGTCATCGAGCGCTATTCGCGCCCGTCGATGAACTATCTGTTCG
>CAZTTI010000472.1:0-8069 GCA_964615925.1 uncultured Solibacteraceae bacterium | reverse complement strand
GGCTGCAGAGTGTCGAGATCTACACGCCCGAGCGCGATTCAGACGGGACACACGCCGGGCTGAAGCACGAGGTCATCCTTTACGACGAAGAGGCTTTCGTCGAACCCGTCCGCATCGTGCACTACCTCGCGAAGCAGGGCGACCTGAACGACGACGACCCATTCCCCATGATCGAATGCGTCGCGAGCATCTTTCCTGTCGACGGTCAGGCCACGCCGCTCGTGCCCGGCGCCACGTTCGAATACACGATCCCGGACATGTTCGGACGTCCCTGGGCCGAACTCTGGGAGACGCACCACGAGGAAGGCATGGAGCGGCCGGTCGAGGAAGACCTGTTCGATTTCAACTGACAGAGCGGCCTGGAACGCTACTGATCTTCGTACGAAGTCCCCGCAAACAGGCGGCGGCCGTCTTCGGTGATCACGCGCGCGTTGCAGGTTTCGGTCCCGTCATGGGCCCTCCATCCCTCGATCTCCACGCGGTCACCGGGTTCGAGCGTGTCGCTTCGCCATCCCTGCCGGCGCAGGGAGTTCGGCGTTCCGCCCTCGCACTGCCAGTGTTCGACCTGGCCATGGACATTCACGACGTCGAGGTAAAACCAGATGTGAGGGTTGGCCCATTCGACCTTGGTGATCTCGCCTTCGAGTTCCACGGGTGCGTTCGAATTAAAAACGGCGGCGAACGAGTGGTGGGCCGCGACGGTGACGGGTACGAAGAGAACGACCACCAGAACGGCAACGATGGCTTTCATTCAGGGCCTCCATCTCCGGCTTCTCGGGCACCTCGAGCGCGCCGCGCCGGCACAAATGGGATGGTACAAGTGGCTTCCTGGGCGGTCAAGCGGAACCGTTTCTTGACGCCTCCGGCACCGATATCCATAATCGGGCCAGAAACCCAGGAGTTCCCCATGAAGATTCACCGTCCAACGACTCTTGCGCAGATCGCCTTGTTCGGGTTCACCCTCGGGTGGGCCTCCATGGCCGCAGGCCAGGACGTTCCGCGCCTCGCGAACGGCAAGCCGGACTTCAGCGGGATCTGGGACAAGCCCCGCGTCGCCAACATCGAAACCGATTCCATGGGCTGCGGGGCGGCCAGCACCGGTTGCGTGCAGGAGGGTTCCGGCGAACCACCGTACACCGACCTGGGGCGCGAGGTGATGTCCGGGTACAAGAACGACTGGACGGGGTACTGTTTGCCGTGGGGGTACACGCGCGCCATGCAGACGTCTTATCCCATCGAGATCCTGCAGACCGAACGGCGCATGGCCATCCTGTACGAGTCGAACAACATCTTCCACATGATTCACCTCGACGAAGAGATGCCCGACGACCTCGAACAGACGTGGATGGGGCACTCCGTGTCCCGGTGGGAAGGCGACACGCTCGTCATCGAAACGACCGGATTCAACGGCAAGACGTATATCGATACCGGGGAGCATCCTCAGAGTCCCGAGATGGTCGTCACCGAGTGGATCGAATACATCGACGCCGACCACCTGTCCTACCGCGTCCGTTGGAACGACCCGCTCTACTACACCGAGCCGTTCGAGAACAACCGGATCTACGTCCGGATGCCCGAAGGCACCGAACTCTACGAGTACTGGTGCATGGAGAACAACAAGGACCTGATGGAAGGCCGGCTGCCGCCGTTGATACAGTAGTTAATACAGTAGTTGGGGCTCTGCCCCAAACCCCGGCTCCCTGCGCTTCAGCGGCCGACCAGCCGCTGCCGCTTCGGTCGCGCCGCCTTTGGCGGCTTCGGCGCTGCGCGCCGACTTGCACGCCCCCTACTTATTCCAGCCCTAGAAAGCGGGCCGGGTTGCGTTTGGTCATCGTGTCGATCTCGGCTTGGGTGAAACCGGAATCGGCGAGGACGGCGAGGGCCATTTGGAAGGCGCGGGCGTAGTCCACGCGGCCGGGCTGGCCCAGGTCGGAAGTCAGGACGATGTTTTCGGGGCCGAGCTCGCGCATATCGGCGATCTTCTGCGGGCCGAAATCCATGGCCGGGTTTTCGAGATCGACCTCGTCGGGGCCGCCGCCGGTCAGGCCGTCGCCGCTCAGGACGACCTCGATGTAGGCGCCAAGAGCGGCCATTTCTTTCATCATCGCCATCGAGACCGGCATCCCGCTGTGGTTCGGATGCTGCACGTAGATCCGGCTGACGCCTGCTTCCCGCGCCTCGCGGATCAGGAGCAGGGTTTCCTCGGGACTCAGGTGGCCCGTGGACAGGCCGAGATCGTTTTCCGCAATGATTGCCAGGACCTCGCGCACCTCGGGCAGCAGTTCTCCGTTGCGTGTGACCGGGACCGCATTCGCAGGGTTCGGGTTCCGGTACTCGGCGTCGATCGTCGGCATGTACACGACGCGCCCGTGCCCGCCGCGCGACGACGCCATGGCCTCGACCGCCACCGGATTGATTCCGCCCACCGCGCGGTTCAGAACGATGCCCCCATAAAGTTCGATTCCGGGAACCGTTTGAGACACCAGATAAGCCCACGACGCCGTTTCGGTATGGTGTTCCTTGAACACGATTCCGCGCATGCCGTTGATCTTGGCGAGTTGGGCCGCCTCGAGTGCGTCGAACGCGCGCCGGAAGTTCAGCATGGTCGTTTCCGGCGCCACGTGCGCGTGAAGGTCGATGATGCCTTCCAGCGACGGCTCGGTGTCGGGTTGGGCCGTTGCTACCGGCACCGAGACCAGCATCGCCAAGACGCCGAAAATCAAGTTCTGCAATTTCATGGCTCATCCCCAATGGCGGCCGCTCCGGCACGGGCCGCGATTCCGTCCTGTTCGCCGCTCCCTCCGGAGATGCCCACTCCGCCGATCAACTCGCCATCGACGACGATGGGAATTCCGCCGTCCAACGGAACGGCGCCCCGCAGGTTCAACAAACGGATACCCTGACCGCCCGCAGCCACACCGTCCTCGAAAACCTTCGTCGGACGCCGGAACAGCGCGGCCGACCGCGCCTTGTCGATCGCCACCTCGACGCTGCCGGTCTGGGTCCCGTCCATCTTCTCGAAGTAGACCAGATGGCCTCCCGTGTCGACGATGGCGATCGCCATCAGCCAGCCGTTGTCCTCGGCCGTTAGCACCGCTGCCGCCGTGACGGCCTTGGCTTCGGCCAGGCCGATGGGGCGGCCATAAGGGATCTGCGGCGGAGGGGCAAATCCCTCCTGACCCGTCGCGATCGAAGGCACCGCCAGACACAAGCAAAGACCGCACAGGCGGGCGAGCGACATCTGTTTCGGCGTCATTGGTAGCTCCGGCAGTTTTGGCGAATTGTATCACCCGCCCTAATTGCTCACTGTCCCCGAATTTGAAACAATCCCGCGAACGTCTCGTGCAGCATACGGCCAAATCGAATCGCTCCCTCCGCTTCGCCGTTCTCGGCGCGGTCGCGATCGCGGTGTGGTTCGTCCCGCCTCCCGCCGGTGTTGAACCCGAGGCATGGCACCTGTTCGCGATTTTCTCGACGACAATCCTCGGCCTGATCCTGCAGCCGGTGCCCATGGGCGCGGTCGTGATCATGGGCCTGACCGCGTCGGTGTTCACCGGCACGCTCGAGATCGGGGACGCGCTTCTCGGCTATCAGAGCGCCACCGTCTGGCTCATCGTGTCGGCGTTCCTCTTCGCACGGTGCCTCGGCAAGACCGGCCTGGGGCGCCGGATCGCTTTTGTCTTCATCCGATCGTTCGGACACAAAACGCTGGGACTCGGGTATGCGCTGGGGATGGCCGACCTGGTGCTTTCTCCCGGTATACCGTCGGGGACGGCGCGGACCGGCGGAATCCTGTTTCCCGTCGTCCGCAGCCTGTCCAGTGCCTACGACTCCGAACCCGGGCCGACGGCCAAGCGGATCGGCGAGTTCCTGCTGATATCGACCTACCAGATCCACTGCGTGACCTGCGCCATGTTCATGACGGCAATGGTGGCCAACCCGTTGATGGTGGAGCTCGCGCGCGAAGTGGCCGGCATCGAGATCACATGGAGCGGCTGGGCGGTCGCGGCCTTCGTTCCAGGAGTCGTCAGTTTCGTGATCCTGCCAATTCTCGTGTTCGCGATGGTCCGGCCCGAGATTCGCGAGACTCCCGAAGCCTCGGAATTCGCCGCCGGAGAACTGGTGAGGATGGGCCCGATGTCGAGGGCGGAACGGGGAGTGCTGGCGGTGTTTACGCTCGTCTTTCTGCTCTGGATCACGGGCTCCTGGACGGGGTTGCCACCCACCGGCGTCGCCTTCCTCGGCCTCTGCCTGATGCTCGTCCTCGAGGTGATCACCTGGGACGACGTCCTCGGCGAGCGCGCCGCATGGGACGCACTCGTGTGGTTCGGGGGGCTGGTCTCGATGGCGACGATGCTCGGCCGGCTCGGACTCACCGAATGGTTCTCCGGATTCGTCGGCGGCTACATGGAAGGATGGCCCTGGATCCAGGTCCTGGCGGTTCTTTTGCTGGTCTATTTGTACTCCCACTACTTCTTCGCCAGCCTGACCGCGCACGCGACCGCGCTGTTCGCGCCTTTCCTGGCCACGGCCGTCGCCGCCGGAGCCCCTCCCTACCTGGCCGCCCTGACGCTGGCCTTCTTTTCGAGCCTCTGCGCGTCGTTGACGCACTATGCGGGCGGCCCGTCCGCCGTGTTCTGGGGAGCGGGCTACACCGACATCAAAGGGTGGTGGTCGGTGGGATTCGCGATTTCGGTGATGTTCGTCCTCGTCTGGATGGGGATCGGCCCGTTGTGGTGGCGGGCACTCGGACTCTTCTAGGCCGAGGGCAAATGGACGTGGCCGTCCATGATACGGCGGGCCGTGCCGGCGACGGCCACCTTGCGGAGTGCGAAGCTTCCATGGGCATCGCGCTTCACCTGGACGACGTAGCTCGTGACTCCGGACGGATGCCCGATTCGAACCACGTCGCCGGCGTCCGGCGCCCGACGCCGCATCTGGTGGACAACGGTGCCCTCGATCGCGGCCGCGGCCGAGAGGCACAGACCCCCGGTGACGGCGTAAGCCTTGTGCAGCACGCCGAGCGCGAGGGTGCGGGCGATGAGGTCGCACTCGGACGAGGGGATCGACTCCCCGGAAATCGTTCGGAAATCCGACGGAGGGGCCACGACGCCGACCTTGGGTACCGCGGGAGATACGCGCGGTCGGTCCGGTACGAGGCCCATCATCAACGCGGCTTCGATCCGCACCGCCTGCATACGTTCCAGGATGTCGGGATGTCGGGACACATCGGAGGGAAGTTCCAACCCCGTCATGCCCAGATCCGAGGCCCGGACGAAGACGGCGGGAGTGGCCGCATCGACGAAGCTCACCTCGACCGTCCTTCCATCCGCCAGGCGGATCCGGTCGGTAACGTTTCCCGTCGGCAGGAGCCGCCCGGTCTTCGATCCCGCGGCGTCGATGAAGTTCACGACGATCCGGGCTCCGGTTCCCGGCACTCCGTGGATCGAGAAATCCCCTTCGAACACCGCGCGGCCCGCGCGCACGGGGACTTCGGCAACCATCAGCTTCTGGGTGTTGGTGTTGAAGATACGCACCAGGGTCACCGGCTCCGATACCGCCACCAGTCCTTCGTCCACGGCGTATGGGCCCACGGCTTGCGAAATGTTTCCGCAGTTGCCTTCGTAGTCGACCACTCCGGTCTCGATGCCGACGTATCCATGCGTGTAGTCCACGTCGGCGTCGCTTCTGGCCGACGGCCCGATGATGGCGACCTTGCTCGTCAGCGGGTCGGCACCGCCCAGGCCATCGATCTGCCGCGAATCCGGGCTCCCGAAAACGGCCAGAATGACCCGGTCGCGGGCCGCGGGTTCGTCGGGCAGGTCAGAGGCCCGGAGAAAGACGCCCTTGCTCGTGCCCCCTCGAATGATCGCGGCCGGAATCGTGTGCGGTGGTTTCATCTTGCCCGATGAAACACCACCCGAACATCGCGGTCAATCCCGAACGGACGACGGTTCCCCATCGTATTTCTCTCAACGCCGAAGACCGTAATCGGGCCTCAGTCCTTGGTCAGTGTTAGCAGGATGTCCGCATACCAGGCGCAGTTCAGTCCCAAAGCCTCGTCCAATTGGAGATCACGCGTTCCGACATCGACTCGCGCCGAGTGGACGCCGAGCAGTCTCCAGGGCAATTCGGCGAGGGCCGTGTGTTCCCGAGGAGCCCGCATGACGACGGGAGCCCCGCTCGTGCCCCTGTGCGTACGCGCATCCGTGAGAAAGTATCCCATGCCCTGGAAGCGTAACCCGAACGAGGATGCGGCGACCGCGTGCCGAACGACGGGCATGTGATGGAGTGAGTCGTGGAAGCCCAGTGGAAATCCCACCACCAATAGCGCCGCTCCAACCTCGACTTCTTCGAGTGCGCCGAGCAGGTGGCTCGGCGTGAAGGCGCGGTAAAACGTCGTTTCGGGCATTGCGGTTCGTTCGATCTCGATCACGGCCACGTCAATTTCTCCCGCAGCGTCGAGGCCCTGGCGCCAGATGCTCCGTCCGTTTCGGTACAGCGGAATCGACAAGCCGGTCGACCGAGTCATGTTGTGCGCGTCGACGTGCAGCGTGATCTCAATGCGGTCCGGGAAGTGATTGCTCGGCCTGTCGATCATGACGTGCCGACTCGTAACCAGAAACAGTCGTTCATCGCGTTCGAAGAAGAAGCCGCTCGCGTTGGTCAACGGCCGCTGCCGCTCGAAGGTGAGAATGCGAGTCGCGGTGAGAAAAAGAGGTTCGATCATAGGACCTCTTTGGACCAAGGCGCTTCTTTGGACCAAGGTCTTGTCCGTCCTACCCGTATCGGAGCAAAAGAAATCCCACCACCGCCTGGACGACGAACAGAGCGGCGACCGCCCACTTTGTCGATCTGTCCACGACGCCCCACCGGATCTCAGTAACGCGGGCGAATCCGGGGCTCCGTCACCGAAGCCTGCATGGACGGGATGGTCAATTGCGAGTACTTCATCCAGCTAAACCATGCCACGGCGAGACCCACGGTGCCGATAACGAGAGCCATCGACACGGATGCGTACCGCAACGGACCCGACATGATCATCAAAACGGGACTGAACACGAACGCGAACACAAGTGATGCGATCACCACCGTGTACTCTGTGCCTGTGGATTTCTGGTGAGAAGTGAACACGGCATCCTCCTGGATTTCACCTCTAAGGAATAGAGCCCGATCGTCTGCCTTAGTTCAGATGATCAAGGCCGGCCAACACCCAACCGACGTTAACCATTGTCGGTTAAGTAACTCTGCCTGTCAAGACCGCTCACGCCCGATTCTGCGCATAAAATGGATCAACTAATTGATAATATTGTCCAATATTGGCACACTACATCTGGTTAATATTATCTTGAGAGGAGCCGGCAGGAATGGACGTCCCGGAATTGATTCAGCAGAAGTTAGCCGAGCTGCGCCTGGGTCAACGCGAGCTGGCCGAGGCCGCGGAAGTCACCGAGTCCTATATCTCCCAGTTGCTGACCCGCAAGAAGGTGCCCCCCGCTCCGGAGCGAACCGATCTCTACGACAGGCTCGGCAGAGTCTTGAATCTTCCTCCGGAACACCTCGCGGCTCTCGCCGCGATGCAACGGAAGCAGGAACTCCGAAAGAAGATCGAGGACTCGGTGCCCTTATACGGAGAAGTGCGAGCGCTGCTGCTCGAAAAATGTAAGCGAGTCACGCGTCGTCAGGTGCGTGCGATTTTTGAAAAGGAGCCGTTCGGGGAACTCGAGCGCCTGATCACACAAAAGACACTGGACGCCGTTAAGGAATTGGCTCGGAAGGAACTGGCACGTGAGGAGTGGGTTCGCGTCGTCGCCCGCGAGAGCGGCCGGAGTTATCGGCAAATGCGCGTCGCCGTTCTCGAATTCCTGGAAATGGACGTCTTCAACATCACTCCAGAGAGCTGTATCGCCTTTCTGGATCCAATGATCGTGTCCTGGGACATCGATCTCTCTTCGTTCAGTATGGAGATCGAGCTGAACAGGAAAATCACGCACGACTACAACAAGAGATTCGAATTCGTCGAAACGAAGACCAGCGGATCCGAGAATGGCGGTGGCTTCGACGAGTTC
>CAZTTI010000471.1:0-2846 GCA_964615925.1 uncultured Solibacteraceae bacterium | reverse complement strand
GGGAAACGGCCGGATCGGGGCCCTCGGCGCTCCCGGCTCGAGCCGTGAACTCGCCGCCGGGCTCGTCCGCTTCGGCCGGGCCGAGGATCGTCCGTCGAAGGACGCGGTCCGGCGCCACTTCGAGGAGCACCTCTCGTGGAGCGCGATCGCGCGGGAATGGCGCCGGACCTACGAAACGCTGGTCGAGGGCGTATGAAGGTGGCCCTCAAAGTGGCCCTGATGGTCCCCGGCGGCGTCGACCGGTCCGGGGAATACCGCGTGATTCCGTGCCTGCTCGCGCTCATCGAGCGATTGGCGTCCCACCACGAGGTCCACGTCTTCGCGTTGCGGCAAGAGCCGGGCCCGGTCCAGTATGAACTTCTTGGCGCCCGGGTCCACGTCATCGGGCGGCGCCCGCATCGGATCGGAATGGCGCGGGCCGTCCTGGCCGAACACCGTCGCGGCCGGTTCGACCTGCTCCACGCGGTCTGGGCGGTTCCGTTGGGCGTGGTGGCCGGGTGGGTGAGCCGTGTCGCGGGGATTCCCGTTCTGCTGCACGTGACCGGCGCCGACCTGGCCGCGCTTCCGGAAATTGGATACGGGACGCAGAGAACGTGGAGAGGACGTCGCGGATTCGGGTTCGCGGTTCGCCACGCAACGCGGATCACCACGCCGAGCGCGGCCATGGAGCGAACGGCCGCGGCGATGGGTGTGGAATCGGAACGACTGCCCTTCGGCGTGGCCCTGGACCGATGGCCGCTGTGCCGACCACGTCGTCGCGAATCCCACCAACCGGCGCGCCTCGTCCACGTCGCCAGCCTGAACCCGGTCAAGGACCAGGCCACGTTGCTGGCCGCGGCGAGGCGGCTTCGCGATGCCGGGCAAGAGTTCATGTTGGACGTGGTGGGTGAAGACACGATGGGAGGCCGGATCCAGGCGATGTGCCGCGATCTCGGTTTGGCGGGTGTCACGACGTTTCACGGATTCCTCCCCCACCGGGAACTGCGGCCCGTGGTCGAACGCTCGCACCTGCTCGTGGTGTCCTCTCTTCACGAGTCCGACCCCGTCGTCATGCTCGAAGCCGCAGTTTCGGGAGTTCCCACCGTGTCGACGGCGGTGGGCCATGCCCTCGACTGGGCACCGGTCGCCGCGGTGTCAGCGCCGGTGGGCGACAGCGCGAAGTTGGCTGAAGGCGTGGCCCGGCTGATCAACGATGAAGACGCCCGGTTGAGTCTGGCGGCCGAGGCCCAGAGTAGAGCCGTGTCCGAAGATGCCGACTGGACCGCGCGGCGCGTGATGGAATTGTACGAAGGCCTGGTCCGGGGAGAGGGTCCGTGAACGCGTTTACTCTGGAGGTCCTCATTGACCGCGAGCCCCATCTGTGGTGGGTCATTGCGGCAGGATGTCGAGCAGAATCGCCTCGGGATCCGCGCCGAACCGCCAGGGGATTCCCACGCTTCCCAGGCCACGAGAAACGATCAGGATCGAGGAACGAAACGAATAGATCCCTTCGTCGAGACAGAAGCGGCTTTGGCGAATGATCGGCGGCCCATTCGGAAAACGGATCTGCCCGCCATGGGTATGTCCCGACAGCGTGAGTGGAATGCCGCGGGCTTCCGCCTCGTAGAAATGGTCCGGGTTGTGGGCCAGAAGCAGGTGCGGCGGACCGTGAGGAGAAGACAAGTCGCTCCAATCCGGTTTGCCCAGGATCAAGTCATCGATTCCGCCCAGAACAAACCCGCCCCGACCCTGAGATACCATCACCGATTCGTTTCTGAGCGCCGTGATTCCGATCGAGGCGAGGTCCTGCCGGATGCCTTCTGGGTTTCCATCGAAGTAGTCGTGATTGCCGTAGCAGTACCAGGCACCCAGCGGCGCACCCGACAGAGGAGCCAAGGCATCCAGGTAGGGGCGCACCTCGCTGGAGTGGCCCGTGACGATGTCTCCACCGATCGCCACCAGGTCCGGTTCAAGCTTCATGAGCCGCGCGAGCACATCCGCCAGCGTCTGCGGCTTGAGAAACGTCCCAGTGTGGATGTCCGAGAGGAACAGAACCCGGATCGGCTCGATCCCGGAAGGCCAACCCAAAGGTGAGACCGACCCCACGGCCAAGCCGAACCGCCGCTCGAGCAGCCAGCTGTACGGGTTCCAGAAACGGTTCAGATGGGGGAGCAGGAAGCGCGACACCAGGATGTCGGTGTTGCGCTCCAGCAGCTTGATCACGCCCCTGTTCGGATCGATCCGCCGGCGCTCCTTTCCTGTCAAAACACGTGGAGGACCCAATCGACGTGTTCCCGGCACGGGGTTCCGTGCCGCGCGGGATCTGGTGGATCGGGGTTCCGACTTCTGCGTGGAGCTCGTGAAATCTCGATTCAATCGATCCGTCCTACCTTCGGAACGCCAGGCAAGACGCGCCCCATTGGAGAATAGGCGAGTGGACACGCCCTCGTGTTAAAAGGCCACCGCTGATCCCGGATGCCGTAGCCGGGACTGTGGCGAGGGGAGTCGCGCGACGGCCGCAGGCCGCCGCGCGAAGAGAATCGCACTAGCCCGGCGACCGGCCGGCAATCCAGCTTCCCCCGATGACGGTCCCGAGCGTGCTTCCCAGGTTCGAGAGCACGACGACCGAAAGAATGCGGCTCACCGGGTTAGTCCAGAAGCCCTTTATACCTTGGTCTTGCGAAGATCGTTCGAGAACCAGGGGCCGAAATGATTTCTCAGCAGAATCGCGGGGCGGCCTCGAAGGCCGCCAATTGGGGTTGGGGTGAGTAGTCGCGCGTACAACCGACAGCTTGGATCGTCGGGCTGGTGTCCAGGGCATCGGGGGCAATTGGTTCGGCCTGGAGTTTCAGGTGGGCGAACGTGGT
>CAZTTI010000470.1:0-7313 GCA_964615925.1 uncultured Solibacteraceae bacterium | reverse complement strand
AGAGGAGCTTCATCTTCTCGATGAACGATGGTCCGCCGCGGCGGTACGTTCCGGCGTTGAACCGTCCCACGTGGTAGGGGATGGCCCCGCCGCCGTGTGAGACGATGATCTTCAGCGTGGGAAAGTCGTCGAAGACCCTGGAGCTCAAGAGCGAGACGACCGCGATGCTTTCTTCGTTGATGAAGTGGAGCGAGTAGGAGAGCCGGGTCGAACGACACCCGGCGGAATGGATCTGCCCGGGAACGTCGAGTTCCACGAGCTTCTCGTAGAGGGGATACCAGAAGCGATCTCCCATCGGCGGCGTTTCGATCCCTCCGCACTCGCCGGGATCGGGGTTGATGAGGACGCCGGCCAGGCCGAGTTCCTTGATGCATCGTTCCAGTTCGGGAATGCAATCCGCCGGGCTCACCCCGGGACTCTGGGGAAGTGCGCCGACGCCCCGGAACACATCGGGCTTCATCCGCGCTTCGCGGGAAACGATGTTGTTGTTCTCCTCGACCCACCATCGGACGAGTTTCGGATCTTCGCTGTGCATGAGCTGATACGGCCGAGGGGAGATCACCTGAATGTCGGTCCCGGCCTCTTTCAGCTGCTCCAGGTGCGACCCGGAGTTGAAGACGGGTTTGTTCATTGCGTGTTCGACGTCCGCGTCCGACATTCCGGGAGGTTCACCCCGTCCGTGGGCTCCGCGGTGAGAGAGGATCCCCGCCTTGTAGACGTACAATCCGTCCGGCGCGGTGACGTGGGCATGCGAGTCGATAACCATGGTTCTCCTCTGATTCGTGGGGCTTCGTCGGGGGTCGAGCGCGAATGTTAGCACAGCACGCAACCGGCTCTCGCACCTCGAAAAGTGAATGAAACGCCCGAATCCCAGTGGTATCGTCTGCGGCATGACGACCCACGACTTCTCCAGGCGCCGCTTTCTTTCACTCACCGCCGTTGCCGTGCCGGGCTTCCTGACAGGATGCCGGCAGACGTCCCAGCCCATCCCTGTCGGGATCGAGCTCTGGTCGGTTCGCGACGAGCTGGCCAACGACCTGGAGGGAACCGTCACCCGGATCGCGGAAATGGGTTACGAAATCGTGGAGTTCTACGCGCCGTATTTCGAGTGGACCGCGGAGTACGCCGCGAGCGTCCGGCAGTTGATGGACGATCTCGGGATCGAGTGCCGGTCGACGCACAACAGCGCCAACGCGTTCACGCCCGACGGTGTGGAGAAGGCGATCGAGCTGAACCAGATCATCGGGTCGGGATCCATCGTGATGGCCAGCCCCCCGCGCGTCGAGGGTGTCGATGGATGGATGTCCGTCGCCGGCATGCTCAACGAGACGGCGGATCGGCTCCGGCCGCTCGGAATGCGGGCCGGATTCCACAACCACGCCGCGGAATGGGCCGAGGTGGACGGCGGCCGGACGGCGATGGACATCCTGGCCGCCAGTACCGCCGAGGACGTCACGCTCCAGCTCGACGTGGGGACATGTGTGGCCGCCGGGGCGGATCCGGTCGCGTGGATCCGGTCCAACCCCGGCCGGATCCACCACGTCCACTGCAAGGACTGGGGCCCCGGCGAGGACGCCGGGTATCGCGTCCTGTTCGGCGAAGGCGTCTCCCCATGGATGGACATCTTCGCCGCCGCCGAGGAGGTCGGGGGCGTCGAGTATTACCTCATCGAGCAGGAAGGGAGCCGGTTTCCCTCGATGGAAACGGCCGAACGGTGCCTCGAGACGTATCGGCAGATGCGGGCGTAGGAGCCAATTCAAGACGCTTGCAGCCTGGTCCGCGTCACTTGAAGTTACCAATCACCGTCGGTCGAATCATTCTCGTCAAACACGCCCTTCCCGTTCTCGTTCCTGGACTCCCGGCGCGGGATTGGCGTCTTTCGACCGAGGGCGAAGACGACGCCACGCGCGTCGGTGCCGCGCTCCAGGCCTTCAGGCCCTGCCGTCTGCTGACCAGTCCGGAGCCGAAAGCCCGGGAAACAGCGGCCATCGTCGCCGGCGTGCTGGAAGTGACCATGGACACCGTCGACGGCTTGCGCGAGATCGATCGGCCCATCCTTCCGATCATGTCGCCCGAAGAGCACGAACGGCACAACCGTCGCCTCTTCGTGGAATTCGATCGCCGCGTGCTCGGCTCCGAATCCGCGCGCGAAGCCCGGGACCGGTTCGCGAGGGCGTTGCTCGACAAAGTGAACGAGACCGAAGCGGAAAATCTGATCGCGATCTCCCACGGGACCGTCATCGCCCTCTTCGTGAGCGACTACAACGAGGAAGTGGATTCTTTCGATCTCTGGCGGCGGCTGAAGTGCGGCTCGTTCGTCGTCCTCCGCAACCCATCGATGGAGGTGCTCGAGATCGTCGATCCGGCGAACGGCCTTCGCCGGATTGACAACCCCGGGATTCGTGGAGCGGACCGGAAGTGACGACCTGCATCGCACTGCTCCGCGCGGTGAACGTGGCGGGGCACAATACGGTCCGGATGCCCGACTTGCGCGACCTCCTGGCCGGCCTCGGGATGCGCAACGTCCGGCCGTTGCTCCAGAGTGGCAACCTGGTGTTCGAGACCTCCCGCGCGAAACAAGCGGGCCTGGAAGGAACCCTCGAAAGAGCCGCTGAAGCGAAACTCGGCCTCGAAACCGATTTTCTGGTCCGGTCCGGCCGCGACTGGGGGCGCGTCGTCGCCAACAATCCGTTTCCGCGGGAAGCCGGGCAGGACCCCAGTCATCTCCTGGTCATGTTCCTGAAGGCGGTTCCGGATCCTGCGAAGGCCGAGGCGCTCCGCACAACGATCCGCGGCCGGGAGGTCATTCGGATCGACGGACCACACGCCTATATCGTTTATCCTGACGGTATCGGTCGTTCGCGCCTGACGACGGCCGTGATCGAGGAAAAACTCGGCGTCCGCGGTACGGGGCGCAACTGGAATACGGTTCTGAAGCTGCAGGCGATGGTGGAGGACTGAGGCATCTGCTGCGGTGCAGTGGGTGTTTCGACGGCGTCCACGGACTCTGGGGGAATCCAAGGTGAAGGCGACGAAGAATCCCCGGATCCGGACCGAGATCGATTCCGATCGGGGAGCCATCCGTAAGGTTCACGAAGCCGCGTTCGGGAATTCGCAGGCGGCGGAACTGGTTGATCTGCTTCGCGAGCGCGGCAAGGCCGCGCTCAGCCTCGTCGCGGTATGGCAAGACCGGATCGTCGGGCACGTGCTTTTCTCGCCGGTCTCGGTGGCTGGCGCGCCCGATTCGCCGCAAATCGATGCGCCGAACGTTTTGGGGCTCGGCCCCGTCAGCGTCCTGCCGGAGTTCCAGAACCGCGGCTTTGGGTCCCGCCTGATCGAACATGGTCTCGAGGAATGCCGTCGCTTCGGATGTCCCGCCGTTGTCGTCCTGGGTCATCCGTCCTACTATCCGCGCTTCGGATTCGAGAGGGCGAGCGGCCACGGCCTGTCGAATGAATACAACGTGGACGACGCGTTCATGGTGACCGAGCTGATCCCGAATACTCTCGGTCGATTGCACGGCCTGGTCCGTTATGCGCCGGAATTTGCGGAAAGCGAGTGTTGAGGCCGTCACCACGGAAGCCCAACCATGGACAAAGACGAGGCTTTGGAATTGATCGAGAAGAAGGTCGGACAATGGCGTACCTGCCCGTATTCGAAGATCGAGCGGCTCCTCGATGCCCCGGAGAGGGGGGAGATCTCCGGACCTTCCGGTGTCTGCTATCAGTTCGAGGTCGAGGCGTTCTGGGATGCCGCGGCCGGGGGCAACATCCGCGTCGCGGGTACGATCCACGACGGCGGGTGGAGCGCATTTCACCCGATTTCCACGGACTTCATCATGGCTCCCGATGGGTCCTTCGTCGGCGAATAGTCGGCGTATGACGGGGATCGCGTCACGAACCTCGGCCCTGGCCGCCGACAGCGTCCTCGTCGGACATGCGGCCTTCGCCCTGTTTTCCGTATGCGGCGCCTTGCTCGTCTTGCTCGAACCGCGCGTCGCCATCGTCCACGTTCCGGCGGTATTGTGGTCCTCGATCGTGAACCTTGCGGGGTGGACGTGCCCGTTGACTCCCCTGGAGAAGGGTTTCCGTTTGCGAGCCGGGCAGCGGCCGTTCGAGGGCGGCTGGATTCAACATTATCTCGATTCACTGGTGCGCCCGCTGGGTATGCCACGCCGGATGGAACTGGTTGCCGGAATCTCCGTGCTCGTCTGGAACGTTCTGCTCTACGGCGTGATTCTCTGGAAGGTCCGGGTGCTTTCCTGACGTTCTTGCCCTTCAGCTTCCGGGCGGAAGGCTTTCGGATTGACGTGTTCGGGATCATCGAGCGTCCGCGCTAGTCGGGACGCGCGTTGCGCCGACGGTTTGCTGGCGCAACTTCGAAGGAGACTCATGCAAAGGCGGAAAGCCGGCGCGCTTCCCCAGGTGGACGACGTGAGAATCCGGCCGTATCGCGTCGAAGACGCCGAGGACCTGTGGACGGCCGTGAGGGAGTCGGTGCCGGAACTGAGGCCCTGGATGCCGTGGTGTCACCCCGACTATTCGGTCGACGAGGCGCGGCGGTGGGTCGAGGAGCAGTCGCTGGCGTTCCGGGCGCGCCAGGCGTTTCAATTTGTCATCAGCGACGCCAACGGCCGATACCTGGGGGCGTGCGGTCTGAACGATCTCGATGCCGTGAACCGGCGCGCGAACCTGGGGTATTGGGTGCGGAGCCGGGAAACGGGCCGCGGTGTCGCGTCGTCGGCCGTTCGGATCCTGCGGGACTGGGCATTCGCCGAGACCGACCTCATCCGGCTCGAGATCGTCGTCGCCGTGGGAAACCGCTCGAGCCGGCGCGTGGCCGAAAAGTCGGGAGCCCGCAAGGAAGGCCGGCTCGAACGCCGGCTCTGGCTCGATGGCCGCTCGAGCGACGCCATCCTCTATGCCTTCACTCGCGAACCGCCTGGGCGCGAACTCCCTCCGCCTACCCGCTGAAGCGGTTGAGATACCAGATGCCGGCGTTGAGATAAGCGGCGTACGAGACCCACGCGAGGTACGGAACCAGCAGCATCGCCGCGGCGGGCCGTATCGGCCTGAAGGCGACGATCGTGGCCAGGATCACGGACCAGAGAATCACGATTTCGAGACCTGCCAGGCCCGGCGATCGCAAGCCGAAGAAAAGCGCGGACCAGAGGAAGTTCAGGGCGAGTTGCGTCACGAAGAGGCCTACGGCGCGACCCGATCCGGCCCAGCCGGCCCGGATCCAGATCAAGCCGAGCGCGGCTCCCATCATCACGAAAAGCGAAGTCCATACTACGGGAAACACCCAATCCGGAGGCGTGGCCGGAGGTTTTTCCAGCGTGCGATACCAGGTCTCCACGGACGTGTCGGTGACGATGGATCCCGCATACGCGACTCCCAGGCAAAGCGCAACGGCCACCCCGACTTTGATCGCCGCATTCATGATATTGACAATATATATACAGCTAGCTCGAACTCGCGGGCCGGGCGGATCGAGCCTTCAAGGCTCCCGGATCTCGTTGATGATCGTCAGGTGGTGCGCGTTGTGCACCGTCGCCAGGCGCAACCATTGTCGCGCGGTGAGAAAACCGAACCGGTGGTGGCGCGTCCGCGACGAACACGAATGGAGATCGGCGGAGCGCTCGGACAGCTTCTTCCACCGGTCGTCGGTCTCGTCGAGCACCGCGAGGAGTTCCTCGCGCGTGCGGTCGACGGCCTCGGTTCCCGGCGGCGCCTCGGCCACGCCTCGTGGAAAGTCCCCGGTCGTGAGAATCGGCTCGAGGAAATCTTGCGACGCCTGGTCGTTGTTGCGCGCCGGGTCGGCCAGGTTCTTCTCGATGGCCGTGCCCATGCGCCCGCACACGATGGCGAGGTGACCGGCGTGTTCGCCCACGCTCCACCCCGAGATGGTCGGATTGCGCCGGCTGAATAGCGCTTCGTCTCGGATGATCCCGCGAACCACTTCGAGTTGCTGGGCCAACTTCGAGATCCCGTCGGCCTGGTCCCACGGATCGACCGTCGAGGCCGGTGACAAGGTCATCTCTCCATCTCCTTCGGTTTGAGTTATCGTCGCCTTGCGGCATGTTGAGATTACCAGTCGATCAGGTCCTTGGAAAGGAGCGGTGATGCGGGCAATTGTCATGGAAACATTCGGAGGGCCGGAGGTTCTGAAACTGGGAGAGGTCGAGCGGCCGAAACCCGGCCCGGGGAAGGTTCTCATCCAGGTGGCCGCCACTTCGGTCAATCGCGCGGACACGGTCCAGAGGATGGGGAACTACCCGGCTCCGCCCGGGGACTCGGAAATTCTGGGACTCGAGGTGGCGGGGACGGTCGAAGAGACCGGGCCCGGCGTGACCGGATGGAGTGCGGGAGACCGCGTGATGACGCTCGTCGGCGGCGGCGGATATGCCGAATACGCCGTGGCCCATGAGTCCCACCTGATGCCAGTTCCGGAGGGCCTGTCGCTCGAGCAGGCTGCGGCGATCAGCGAGGTGTACATCACGGCCTATCTGAACGTCTTCATGCTCGGCGCGCTCGAGGACGGGGAGAGCGTCCTGCTTCACGGGGGCGGCGGCGGGGTCAACACCGCGGGGATCCAATTGGCCAAGGCACTTCGTCCCGGGTCCCGCGTGCTCGTGACCGCATCCCCCGGAAAGATCGACCGTGTCCGGGAACTCGGCGCCGATGTCGTGATCGACTATCGATCGGAAGATTTCGCCGAAAGAGTACGGAGCGAGACGAACGGCGGCGCCGACGTCATCCTCGACCACATCGGAGCGCCGTACCTCGCCCCCAATCTGGCATGCTTGGCGAAGGGGGGACGCCTGGTCCTTATCGGGGTCATGAAGGGGGCCAAGGCCGAACTGAACCTGGCCGCGTTGATGGTCAAGCGCCAGCACATCATCGGGTCGGTCCTGCGCTCGCGCCGGGTCGAAGAGAAGGCCGCCATTACGGTGGAGTTTTCGAAAACCGTCCTTCCACTGTTCGCCGACGGAAGGATCGAGCCCTTGATTCACGCCGTGCTGCCGCTTTCCGAGGCCGCTGAAGCGCACCGCATGATGGAAGCGAGCGAGCACTTCGGAAAGGTCGTCCTGAAGGTCTGAAGGCTACTCGGGTGTTTCTTCACCGCTGGGTTCCGGCGGTGGTGCAGGCGTTTCCCGAGGGAAGTAGAACCGGCGGATATTCGGTGGACTGGTCCACTCCGCAGTCGGTCCGCAGGGAAGCGCAGGCGGGATGAACTCCCGTATTGTTCCGTCGGCCCGCGGTGTAAATCGTGGCTGAGGGAAGTCCCGGTCGTTCGGCACCGGGATCGCC
>CAZTTI010000469.1:0-5142 GCA_964615925.1 uncultured Solibacteraceae bacterium | reverse complement strand
CGGAGCGCGTCGCCGTCGTCGGTAAGAACGAGAGTCTGTCTATTCGGTGTCGGCATTGCCCACGGGTTCAGGTCGCATCATTTCCCGGAAGCTGCCGGAGCTCCCGGAAGTCTGCCGGAGCTGCCGGAGCTGCCGGAGCTGCCGGAAGCGGTTGGTGGCAAATCCGTCACGGCATCATGCCTCCGAGTTTCCTGAAGCTCGCGCCGACGAGGATCACGACGCAGTAAATCTGCGTGAGAAGTAAGCTGCACCAAGTTTTCATCCGGAACAGGTTCGATAGCGTAGACCCTGAATCCATCAGAATCAAGGGGAATCCGGAGGGCTGTCGAGTAAGTAGTGACTACAAACGACTACGACTCCGATCATGCCGAGGGATGCGATGAGGACGGGCAACCGCAGCATATTCATCGCCTCGAATACAAGCGAAAAGATCGTCAGTTTGAACACGAATCTCCGCATTCCGCATCGTCCTCTCTTCGTCAGTATCGGCCGGAGCGATGGGTCGGGTTAGGGAGATCGGCAGGTGCGCAACCAGGCAAAAAAATTCCCCGCGACAATCAGAAACTGCCGCGGGGAGAGTGGGATGGTGGAGGAAATCTTTTATTTAGACACCACTCAGAGTCAAAGGTTACCCCCGAAACCGAAAAAAGCCAAGAAAAACGTCGTCCCCTTCGCGAAAAAAAACGAGCAAAAAAGAAGGCGGCCAATCGACCGCCTTCTCGCATTCGCGGGAAACTGAAAATTGGGCTTTAGCCGCCGGTCTTGATGCGATAGGCATCGTCCGGACCCTTCTCGCGAAACTGGTTGTGGCATCCGGCGCAGGCCTTGCCGATCGTGCCATGGGCCGTGTTCGCCGCTTCAAGATTCCCGGCTTTCGCGGCTGCCGCGGTCTCCGCAGCTGTCGCTGCGGCCTGATTCGCCATCTCGACCGCTGCCGGGGCCAGGTTCATCGTCTGGTAGATCGGGGGCAACTCCCGGAACAGGCCTTCCAGCTCCGCCGCCGACTGCGCCGCCGCGGCGGCATTGCCTGCTTCGATGGCTTCGGTAACCGCGGTTCGCGTCGCGGCCACAGACTGCATGATTTCCGGGTGGGTTCGCTGGTACGCCCACACGTTAAGGGCCAAAGCCAGCATGAGGCACAAGCCGATCAGTGCTGAAGCTTTCCGCATCGAGTCCTCCTCTGAACTGCTGTTTTCCGTGCTGCCGCTTCCGCGGCAACGTGGATCGACTATATTTCAACCGCCGGAGCGAGTCAAACGGGTTTCGGTCCGGCGCTGCCGCGCAGGGCCCGAACCGTCTGCGTGATCTCCGGGACGACCTTGAACAGGTCGTCGACAATTCCATAATGCGCGACCTTGAAGATCGGCGCGTCGGCATCCTTGTTAATGGCGACGATGCACCGGGCCGACTGCATGCCGACCAGGTGCTGCACCGCCCCGGAAATCCCCACCGCGACGTAGAGCTTCGGCGCCACGGTCTGGCCGGAACTTCCGATCTGGTATTCCCGCGGCATCCATTCCGCGTCGACCACCGGACGCGACGCGCCGACCACCCCACCCAGGGCGTCGGCCAAGTCCCGGACGATGGCCAGATTCTCCTTTTCTTTCAATCCCCGCCCCGCCGCGACGATGATGTCCGCACCACCGAGATCGGCCGAACCTTTTCCGGCCACCCCTCGTTCGACGACGGAAACCCGATTCGGTAACGGACCAAAATCGACACTCGCCGACGGGAGCCGCTCGCCGGGGTCCACCGCGGGCGACGAAGGCGACGGGTGAGCACCCCCGGAACCGGCTTCGTCGGCCCCGGTATCCGATTCACGGGCGTCGGGTTCGGCCACCGGGTCCGGGTCCGATGAAAACGCTCCGGGAAGGGCCGTGGCCAGAAGCGGGGTCTCCTGGAGGGCCACCCGCATGTGCAGCCGGGAGTTGAAGATCCCACGCGTGAGGAGCACCTGGTCGCCTCCCGGCTCCCAGTCGACACAACCGGGAATGAGCGGCCGGCCGAGACGCGCGGCCAGACGGGGCATGAAGTCGTACCCGGCGCTGGTGTGTCCGGTGATGACGGCCGTCGGCTGGAACTCGTCGACCAGCCTGGCGGCCGCCGCGGTGTAGGCCTCCGCGGTGTATTCGTCGAGCGCGGGATCGTCGACGACGATGACGCGATCGGCTCTGGGAGGTGCCGGCTCGGAAGAGACCGGAGCGGCCAGTTCCGCGGCCAGGGGGGAAACCTCGTGGCCGAAAAGCGCCACGGTGACCTCTCCGCCCCGCCATGCGGTGAGCTGGCGGCCCCACCGGAGGAGTTCCGTGTTGATGGGCGAAAGCCGCCCCGAGTCGTGTTCCGCGATGATGAGGATCATGTTCGTGATGGCCGTTACACCAGGCCGGTCTCCTTCCTCAATCGTTCCACCAGTTGAGTGGCCGCCTCGACCGGCGTCCCGGAAAAGATCTCCACCTCGTGGTCGCTGGAGGGAACGAACACGTCCCGGACGACGGCCCGCGCGCCCTTCCGCCCGGCCTCGTCCGGATTGAGGCCCAAGTCCTCGATCGACCAGGTTTTCAGTTCCTTCTTCTTCGCCGCCATGATGCCCTTCAGCGAGGCATAACGCGGCTGATTGACCCCGAACTGAATCGTCAGGACTGCGGGCAACGCCATCTCCAGGGTTTCGCTCTTCCCCGCCTCGCGCTCGCGGACCGCGCGGACCTGGCCGGCGTCCAATCGGACGTCCACGACGACGCTGGCGTGGGGCCAGCCCAGCAGTTCGGCCACCATGATGCCCGTCATCCCCCCACCGAGGTCGTCCGACTGCACTCCGGTGAACACGAGATCGGCGCCCCCGTCTTTTTCGATGGCCGCCGCGATCGCACGCGCGGTTCCCAGTTCGTCCCCGCCTTCGAGTCGAGGGTCCCCGACCTGGATCGCGCGGTCCGCACCCACCGCGAGCCCGAAGCGCAACACGCGAACAGCCGGGTCCTGACCGACCGAAAGGACGACGACCTCGTGGTTCGCGGATTCAGCCCCCGCCTCACGGATCCGGAGCGCCTCCTCGATCGCGTGCGTGTCGGCCTCGCTCGCCACGAACGTCAGGTCCCGAACCTTGATCCACGTCTTGTCGTCGTTGATGAACAGACGCGAGGCCGGGTCGGGCACCGGCCTCATGCACACGACGATCTTCATGGTTTTCGTTTACCCTTCCCGAGGAGGGGCGACCCAGGCAAGGCACTTTTTCGGATTTTGAAGTTTTCGGGCATTTTGCACCTTTTTCCCGCTATTCTCCCACGCGCTAATGCTCGGGCCCGGATTGAACCGATAAGACCAAAGGCGGGAACTCCGTCCGGCCCGATCATAGCCGGGGACGCAGACAGGCGAGGTCCCCGGATCGCCAAGCGCCCCGGAGACAAAGAGTGGGCCGCCAGAAGGGCCTTCCGACGGGCCGCAAAGTGCGCTGGACAAAAGATTTCGCTCGATCCTGACGATCGGTCCAGTGTATTTTGAACGTCTGTTCAGAGGCCGGAACTTCCGGCAGGACCGCAGTGGGGGACAATGGCAAAGACGAATTCCGCGGAAACCGCGATGGCGGGCAGAGACGCCAAGAGCGTGTTCACGACTCACGAAGTCAGCAAGCTGCTCCAGGTCAATCCGCGTTCGGTCATCAACTGGATCGAACAGGATCTTCTCGATTCCTATCGGACGCCGGGGGGGCACCGTCGGATTCGGCGGCAGGATCTTCGCACATTCCTGCACAGACATAAAATTCCCGTTCCGCCCGCCCTCAACGAAGAACGATTCAAGGTCCTGATCGTCGAAGACGAGGACAACATCGTCACGATCCTCACGAAGTTCCTCGAGCGGGAAGGGATTTACGAGGTGCGTTCCGCGTCGGACGGGATCTCGGCCCTGATCGAGATCGGACGATGGCTGCCGGATCTCATCATCCTGGATATCCTGATCCCGGGCGTCGACGGCATCGACGTGTGCCGCCGCATCACACAGGACCCGAGCAACCGCAGCTCGATCATCGCGATGAGCGGCCAGACCGACCTCGAACCGGCCATCCTGAAAGCCGGAGCCGACGTCTTCGTGTCGAAGCCCCTCGACCTGGACCGCATGCTGGCCGAATCGAAGCAACTGCTGCGAATCCTCTAGCGGCTTTCCCGATTCCGTACTTCTCCGTCGTTCCGGTCTTTTGGGGACACCTGGGCGCCCCGGAGGGCGAGTTGCGTCGCGGGACGGAACAGTGTAATTAAGAGGTTTCGCCTGCGCCCGTAGCTCAGCTGGATAGAGCGTCGGACTACGAATCCGAAGGTCAGAGGTTCGAATCCTCTCGGGCGTATCTCGGCTCAGTCCTTCTGCCGGATTCTTCATTGGAGGAAGTCGTGTTCTCGCAGGAACGTTCGGGCCACGCCCTACCTAACGAATCTCGTTCCAATCGAGCGTTTGAAGCTTCGTGTGCGCGGCGATGGCTTCAAAGTCGGCGTCACAATGAATCAGCCGCGCGCCGTTCTCCATGGCGGCCGTGGCAATCAGGCAGTCGGCGGCGCTGGGAGTCACGCCCTTCTTGCGCAGGTGGGCGGCCAGCTCCCACGCCGAGGACCACTCTCCGTGGCTGATCGGATAGTGCGTCAACGGCGCGAACACCTCCAGAAGGATCTTCGGGTCCTCGCCCGCCCGGAGACCCGTCATCAATTCAAGGACGATCCACTCCGTCGTTGCCGCCTGGCCGGTCTGAATGATGGGCTGGAGCCGGCGCTGGACCGGCTTGCTCCCACGGGGACGGAGGAACTCGATCCAGACGGACGTATCAACGAGTTCCACCGGCGGTCCTGCGCTTGCGTTGCTTCCGAAGTTGCGCAACAGTCAGGTCGAGGTCAATACTGCCCGCCGACGCCGCCACTCGATCCAGTGCCTTCTGCCGAACGACCGCACGCAAGCTGCGCTCGACGGTCTCGCGAAGCGTCCGCGTGCCGAGTATGTTCTTCGCCTCGTCGACGAGGTCTTTGTCGATATCGAGGGTCGTTTTCATGGATATACGATATCAGAAAACACGATATCTTATAGAAATCAACTGCGTATATCGCAAGATCGTGGGCGTACCCTTCAAATGTGAATATCAGAAGATCGCTGGTCATCCCGGAAAGTTAC
>CAZTTI010000468.1:0-4053 GCA_964615925.1 uncultured Solibacteraceae bacterium | reverse complement strand
ACGCGGAAAAGACTTCAAGCGGGTCGTGAGGGCCCTCCGATGAAAATGACGACGAGTTGCCGGTGCCAGTGAGCCTGAAGTCCGAACGGATCCTTTTCGTGACCACGCTCGGCCTCGTGTTGGTCGGCACGATCATGGTGTTCAGCTCGTCGGTCGTGATGGCGAACGAGTCGTTCGGAGACGCGAACTACTTTTTGTTCCGCCACCTCGTCGCGGTCGGGCTCGGCCTGGCCGGCATGTACGGCGTGATGCAGGTCAGCTATCACCACTACCGCAACCCGGCGATCGTGTTCTCACTGCTTTCGGTCGCCATCACGCTGCTCGGAGTTGCTTATTTCATGCCGGCTACCGCGAATACCCATCGGTGGATCCGCGTTGCGGGCCTGTCGTTCCAGCCGGCCGAACTCGCCAAGCTGGCCGTGGTCCTGTTCCTGGCCTGGTTTCTCGAGAAACAACAAGGACGGGTGCACAGCGTTCGCGAAACGTTGGTTCCCGCGGGCGTCGTCGTGGGCGTCATCGGCGGCCTCATCGTCCTGCAACCGGATCTGGGAACCGCGGTCGCCATCGTCGTCGTCTCGGCCCTCCTGCTGTTCAGCGCGGGTCTCGAGTGGAAGTGGCTCGCGTTCGGCGTGGGGATGGCCATCCCGGCTTTCTACGTTTTCGTCTACAGCGTCCCGTGGCGGTGGACCCGCTTCTCCGCTTTCCTGGATCCTTGGTCGGACAGCCTCGGTAGCGGTTACCAGATCATTCAATCGTTGACGTCGGTCGGGTCGGGCGGTGTAACCGGCGTCGGTTTGATGGAAGGCCAGCAGAAGCTCTTCTTCCTCCCCGAGCCGCATACCGATTTCATATTTGCCGTCGTCGGGGAGGAGTTGGGCATGATCGGGACGCTGCTCGTCCTCGGCCTGTTCGGCGTCTTCACGTGGCGCGGGCTCCGGACCGCGATGCGGGCTCCTGATCCCCTCGGCTCGTACCTGGCGCTCGGAATCACGATGATGGTGGCCGTGCAGGCGTTCTTCAACATGAGTGTCGTTCTGGGCATGCTTCCGACAAAGGGGATCCCGCTCCCGTTCCTGAGCTACGGTGGAAGCTCGTTCCTGATCATGTTGCTTGGCGTGGGGGTCCTGATGAACGTGTCGCAACAGGCCGAGTGAGTTTCGCCCGATGCCACCGGCATGTGCACGGGCGACGGGACGGAATGCCCTGATCTGTCACTATGAACGTGATAATCGCAGGAGGTGGGACCGGTGGGCATCTGATGCCCGGCATCGCGGTGGCGCAAGAATTGCGCCGCCGGGATCCGAATGTGGAGATTCTGTTCGTCGGGGCCTCGCGCGGTTTGGAGGCCACGGTCGTTCCACGCGAGGGGTTTCCCCTCGTGGCGCTGTCGTTGGGAGGCTTCGCCCGGACCGGTTGGATGGAGCGCGCGCGAAATCTCGCGCGCCTGGTCACCGCCGTCGGGCGCGCCGCCGGAGTGGTCCGACGGTTCGGTCCGGATGTCGTCGTCGGGTTGGGCGGCTACGCGGCGTTTCCGGCCCTCGCCGTGGCGGTGATCGGCCGGGTGCCCATCGTTCTGATGGAACAGAACGTGTACCCGGGATTGGTCAATCGGCTGATGGGGCGTTGGGCGACGGCCGTCGCGGTCCCCGACGAGAGTGCCGGCCGGCATTTCGGTGGGCGCGCCGTGGTCACGGGAAATCCCGTGCGGCCGGCTTTCAAGAGCCTGCCCGGCCGGGAGCACAACGCGCCGTTTACGGTGCTGGTCACCGGCGGCAGCCAGGGGGCCGAGTCGATCAATCGCGCCGTTACGGGCGCTCTGGAAGGGCTCGGTTCGGGCGGGGAATTCGATTGGAGGCCGGTGCTCCGTTTCGTGCACCAGACCGGAAAGCGGCAGGAGGCAGCGATTCGTAACGAATACGAGAGGTCGGGATTCCGGGCGGAGGTGTCGAGTTTCTTCGAGTCGATCGAAAGCCGGTACGCCGAGGCGGATCTGATCGTCTGCCGCGCCGGCGCGACGACTGTCGCCGAGGTGCGGGCTGCCGGAAAGGCCGCGATCATGATTCCGCTGGCGTTCGCGGCCGACGACCATCAGCGCAAGAACGCCCGCGCGATGGAGGAGGCCGGCGCCGCGGTCATGATCGATCCCGACGAGCTTTCTCCGGAGCTGCTGGCCCGCATGATCGAGTCGCTCCTCGGGGACATCCCCCGGCTGGAACGGATCGAGGCGAACGCGAAAAGACTGGCCGTCGTGGACGCCGAACAGCGGGTGGCCGACCTGATCGAGAGCGCGGCAGGGAGAGGAAAACAGGACGCCCCGAAGACGGGGACCGTCACGGATTAGGCAACGATGTTCCAGCGGATCAAACACGTGCACTTCATCGGGATCGGCGGGAGCGGCATGAGCGGGATTGCCGAGGTGCTGCTGACGCTTGGCTACCGGGTGACCGGCTCCGACCATCGCCTTTCGGCGGTGACCGATGCTCTCAGTCTCTCGGGAGCGGGGGTTTTCGGCAAACACGACGCGGCGAACGTCCGGGGCGCCCATGTGGTCGTGCGTTCCTCGGCCATCCCCGCTTCGAATCCCGAACTCGTGGGAGCGCTGGCGCGGAACATCCCGGTCATATCGCGCGCGGAGATGCTGGCGGAACTTGCGCGGCTCAAGCGTACCGTGGCGGTCGCGGGGACCCACGGAAAGACCACCACCACGTCCATGGTCACCGCGATTCTCGAACACGCCGGGTTCGATCCGACGTTCGTGATCGGGGGGAAGGTCAACGCGCGGGGCCTGAACGCACGCCTTGGCAGCGGCGAGTTCATCGTCCTCGAAGCCGACGAGAGCGACGGGTCCTTCCTCATGCTTTCCCCGACGATCGCCATCGTCACGAACGTGGAAGCCGATCACCTCGACCACTACGCCGGGTTGGGCGAGATCGAGGACGCCTTCGTCGAGTTCTCGAATAAGGTGCCGTTTTATGGCGTCGTCGTCCTGCCCGCGGAGCCGGAATCGGGAGGCGAACCGCGCGGGCGTCTCGCGTCGAGAATCAAGCGGCCGGTGGTGACATTCGGCGAGGGGCCCAGCGCCCATGTCCGGCTGATCGACTGGCGTCCGGAGGGACTGGGTTCCTGCTTCCGGCTTGGCTACAACGGGGGGCACGCGATCGAGTGCCGGCTCTCGGTTCCCGGCCGTCACAACGCGTTGAACGCGGCCGCCGCGTTCGCGGCGACGTTCGAAATGGGAGTCGAGCCGGGAACCATTGTCGCGGGCCTGGAGGGTTTTTCGGGCGTCGAGCGGCGGTTTCAGATCAAGGCCCGGGAACCGTTCACCGTCGTCGACGACTATGCGCACCATCCCACCGAGGTCCGCGCCACCATCGCGGCCGCCCGGGATGGAGGATTCGGCCGGATCATCGTGGCATTCCAGCCCCATCGCTATACACGCACCGCGAAGTTGTTCGAGGAGTTCGCCCACGCCTTCGACGGTGCGGATATCGTCGCGGTGACGGACATCTACCCGGCCGGGGAGGAACCGATTGCGGGGGTGCATTCCGAGGCCCTCGTCGGGCGAATCCGGGAACTCGGTCACGACACGGCTTTTCATTTCCCGAACTTGGACGCGCTGGAATCGTTCGTCCGGGACCGGGCGAAACCGGGCGACGTCGTTCTCGTGCTCGGGGCCGGCAATATCACGGCGCTTTCCGACGCGCTGGCGGCGGGCGTTGCCGTGACGAACGGGGAATAGCCGGCCGCCCCAGGGAAGACAAACAGGCAATCAAATGGGCAAACGACACGGATTCTGGTCACGTTCACGGCGCTCGCGGTCGACGGCCGACGTGTGGACCGTCGCGTACCGGGGCGTTGTCGTCGTGGCGCTGATTTTCGTCGGGTGGGGGATCTATCGAACCGTCCAATACGCCTACGGGAGCGAGGACCTCGAAATCCGCAACGTTCAGGTCCGGGGAGAACGCCGCGTGACCGAGTCGGAGATTCTGGCGCGAATCGCGGACGTCCCCGGGTCGAACGCGCTCAGGATCCGGCTGGACCAGGTCCGGGCCT
>CAZTTI010000467.1:0-5136 GCA_964615925.1 uncultured Solibacteraceae bacterium | reverse complement strand
GCGATCGCCGTCGGCGTCGGACCGGGCCAGAGCCGCCGCCTCGCGGGCGGACGCGATCTCGGACTCGAGTTGTTCCCGGCGGGCGCCGGCTTCCGCCGCCAGTTCTTCCCGGGCCTTTTCGGCGGCCTGGAGTTCGCCGGTGAAGCGCCGGGCTTCACTTTCCAGGGTCTTTGCCGCTTCTTCGAGATCGGCACGCGCGGACTCGAGCGCGCCCCGGGCTTCGTTCAACTCCGTCGACAGTCGTTCTTCGTTTGCGGCGGCGGTAGTTTGGGCGTCTTCGAGGGCCTTGCGGATCTGGGTCATTTCCTCCTGGAGTTGCCGGCGTTCGTCGCCGAACCCAGCCCGTTCGGCTTCCAGTGCACTGGCCGCTTCGGCGATCTCCGCATGGAGCTTCTGTTCCCGGTTCGCGGCTTCGGCGCGAGCTGATTCCAGATCGCTCCGGACTTCGGAGATTTCCTTCTCGAACCGCCCGCGCTCCTTCTCGGCGTTGCGCCCGGCCAATTCGACGTCCTTTCCGAGCGATTCGACCTTCTTCTCGAGATCGGCTCGCTGGTTCTCCCATTCGGCCGTGGCCGTTTCGAGCGCCTGCTCCGCGGATTCGAGTTCGATGCGGGTCTTGCCGAGCGTGGTTTCCAGTTCGCCATTCCGGCTCTCGAGCGTGGAACGCTCCTGGTTCCACGCGGACGTTTCCGTCTCGTGGGCCTTCCGGGCGTCATCGAGGGCGCGTTCGGCCTGGCCGAGCGCGGTCCTCAGTTGTTTCATCTCCTCGCGCAGGTCCGAGTCGGCCGCGCCGGCGGCCTCCACCTCGGCCCGCATCGAATCGATGGACTGCTGGGCCCCCTCCAGGGTCGATCGTGTTTCTACGAGCGCCGTCTCGAGGTGCCCCCCCTTCGACAGGAGCGCGTCGCGGTCGACATTCCAATCTCGTTCGGCGCTCTGGTGCGCGTCCTCGGCCTTGCGGAGGGCCCGCTCGGTCTGGCTGAGGGACTTCTTCGCGTCTGTCAGCTCACGCCGGAGATTCGAGTCGAGAGCGCCGGCCTCGACGGCGCCTTCGTTGGAACGCTCGAGCGACTCCTCGAGATCTTCGACGCGGGCTTCGAGCGCCGCCTTCTCCCGGGACCATTCCTTTTCCGAGGTTTCGAGCTTTTTGACGGCTTCGTCGAGCTGCCGGGCGGTCTGCTGGATCTCGGCCCGGGTGGCGTCCCTCTCTTTCTGGAGTTCGGGGTCGGGAGCGCCCCCGGGTGACGCCTTGGCCTCCCGGAGTTCCTTCTCCAGACGTTCGCGTTCGAGTTCGGCCGCCTCGAGGGCTTCGATGAGGTCGGACGCGTTCGTTGGGGTTCCGCTTGGGGACGGTTGATGGCGCGAGTCGAGGTCGGCGATCCGTTTCTCCAACCCCTCGCGTTCCCTCGCCCAGGCCGCTTCCTGTTCCTGGTGGGCTTCGCGGGCCGAGGTGAGTTCGGACGCGATCTCGTCGAGCTTTTCGGGGTCGTCCGCGCCGCCACCGGCCTGTTCCTCGAGTTCAGCGATCCGGGCCTCGAGCCGGGCCTTCTCTTCCGGCCAGGCTGAAGGCGCCGGGCCGGTCGTTTCCGCCGTACCCGTGTCGAACTTGGCCCGGAGTTTCGACGCGAATCCCTTTTTCTTCGCGGGTTGGGCCGCGGCCGTGTCGGAGGGAGGTGGCGGCGCGGTCTGGCTGGCCGCCTTTTCCGCAGCCTTCCGCGCGCGGTCGACCTCCAGGTGGAGCCGGGCCTCCTCCTTCTTCCATTGGGCCTCGGCGTCGGCCAAGTGCCTTTCGGCGGCCGCTTCGGCTTGGGCGATCTGCTGCTCGAGTTCCCTGACCCGCCCGGTCTGGCTGAGGTCCATCGACCGCACGGGATTGGCCGAACGCTCCATGGACTCGACCAGCTGGAGCTCGAGGTCCGCGATCCGCTCCTCGAGCAGGGCCTTCTCTTGTTCCCAGGAACTCATCGCGTCGTGCTTTCCCCGGAGCCCGTCCGTCTCTCCATGCGGAGTGTCGTAAGGCTATCTATTTCAGAAGCTTCTGATCGCTGTGACCGCCTTGGGCGGGCGCGGTCTCCCCGGAAGGAAGCCAGCGGTACCTTATAGTGATCGGCAGAAAACGGCCGCGGAATAAGGGTTTTGGCTGATCAGAATCAGGCTCCCGGCCGGGAGCCCGCGAGGGACAGCGCCCTTCGGACGCCTTCGCGATTGGTCTCCCAAGCCAGGCAATCCACGGCTTCAACCGGATCAAACCAGGAAGAATCCACGTGTTCTTCGGAAAGCACGACGGGCACGGCGCTGGGGGTTTCGACGGCGATGAGGCGCTCGGCGATCTCGGTCCCGCTCTTCAGGAAACGGAAATCGAATCCCGTGTCGTGAATCCAGGAGACTTCGGTGATCCCGGTTTCCTCGGCGAGTTCGCGCCGTGCCGCCTCGACCAGGGACGGATCGCCGGGATCGACGTTTCCCGTAACCGGCTGCCAGATGCTTTGGCGTTGGGGGGAGCGGCGAAGCAGCAAGATGCGGGTCTCGGGAGTTCTGGTGAAGACCACGACCTGGACCTTCCGTTTGACCTTCCGGGGTGTCTCGTGCGATTCAGAAATCATGCGGATCGAGTGTCGGCATGATACCGCCGCCGAATCCCCGGTTTCGATCGAAATCCCCGACGAGGAAATCGGATTCGAAACGTCGACCAGCGGCGGGCCGGGTGGCCAGCACGCCAACCGCGTCGAGACGCGCGTGACCGTCGTCTTCGACGTGTCGTCGTCGGGTGCGTTCACGCCCGGCGAGCGGGCCCAACTTCTTTCCCGCCTCGGCCACAGGCTTTCGCGCGACGGCCGGTTGCGCATCCAGTCCGACCGGCACCGGAGTCAGCGGATGAACCGCGACGACGCGCTTCTGAAATTTCGCGAAGCGATCTGCCGCGCCCTCGAACCCGAGCGTGTGCGCAAGCCCACGAGAGTGCCGGCCGCCGCGAAGGCGAAGCGCCTCAATGAAAAGAAGCGCCGGTCCGAGGTCAAGAAGTTTCGCAAGCCGGGGGACGAGGATTGAACGTGGCCGAGCCGCTTCCGGGACCTGCCGTCTCTGTCCTCATCGTCACGCACAACGGCGCCGATCTTCTCCGCCGGTGCCTCGATGCGCTCTCGCGGCAGACGTTCACGAACTTCGAGGTCATCGTCGTCGACAATGGATCCCGGGATCCGGTCGGACCGGTGCTGGAGGAGTTTCCGGGATTGGCGGCGCGGCTCTTCGAGCTCGGGCACAACGCGGGATTTGCCGCGGCGAACAATCGGGGCGCGTCGGAGGCTCGGGGCGAGTGGCTGGCTTTGCTGAACACCGACGCGTTCGCCGAACCCCAGTGGCTCGAAATCCTCCTGGACCGCGCGCGGGCCCGCCCCGAGTTTGGTTTTTTTTCGTCCCAGCAGCTTTCCGATGACGACCCGTCCATCGTTGACGGGACGGGCGACCTCTACGCGTTGAACGGCCGGGCCTGGCGGCGAGATCACCGGCGCCCGGTGGCCGAGTGCCACCACCTCGAAGAAGAAGTCTTCGGCCCGTGCGCGGCTGCGGCCCTGTACCGGAAGTCGGCCTTCGACGAGGTGGGCGGTTTCGACGAAGGTTATTTCTGCTATTCCGAAGACGTCGACCTGGCGTTCCGGCTCCGGCTCCAGGGATACCGGTGCCTGCACGTCCCCTCCGCCGTCGTCCGTCACGTCGGTTCGGCCACCGCGGGGGGAGACCGCACCGAGTTTGCGATCTACCACGGGTTCCGCAACAGCGAATGGACGTACTTCAAGAACATGCCGTGGCCCCTGGTCCTGACCCAGCTTCCGGCCCACGTCTGGCTCGTGGTCGATGAGCTGCGCTACGCCCGGTCGATCGGGAAGTTGGGCACGGCGCTTCGCGCGAAGTGGGATGCCTTACGGGGGCTCGGAAAACTGCGCGCCGAGCGGCGGGCGATTCAGCAGTCGAGCCGGATCGGTGTCGACGAACTCCGGCGGGTGATGGAGCCGCGGTAGGCGAACGCTACGCTCGCGGCTCCGAGTGCGGAGCGTGATCGGAGGGCGACATGCCTTTCCGACCCAGCACGGCGAGCGTGGCCGCCCTCCCCGTCCGCAATATAGGATAGAGGGTCCGGGCCAGAATCGGCGTCCCGAGGATCCAGCGGTTCAGCCGGTTGAACAGTCCTGACGGCGTCGACAGCAGGGCCAGCGCGTGCGCGGCATCGGCCCCGAAGAGGCGCCGGCCGTCGAGTTCCACGACCATCCCTTTGTTGACGTCGATACCGGCGTCGGCAAACTCCCGTCGCTTGGCCAGAGCCGTCCGCAAGTCCACGAGGTCGACCGAGCCCCCGGTTTCGCGCAGGCGGAGAAGCCGCACGAAACGCGAACAGAAAGGGCATTCACCGTCGTAATAGACCACGATGTTCATGAGCGTCGATCAAGTCCTGCTTTCATTAGACGACGATGTCGGTGGCCGGGTCGACGGTTTTCCTCGAGGGACAGGCTTTCGTCAACGACGTCTCAGGAATCGAGCCAGCCGAGGTCGGCGAGGTCTTGCGGACGCCCTGTGCTCTTTTTGTTCCGGATGAGATCCGAGCGTCCGATCACAACGACCGGGAGTTCATCGATCTCCACCGTCATCCGATTCGGAAACGCATCGGAGAAGCTCACTCCATCGATTTCAGTCACGATGTCGATTGGTGCGGAGCGACGCCGATCTGTACTGTGGCGCCTGGCGTTCTGAAATCGTCCGCGGTGAGATCCTTCATCGGCGCACCGAATCGGGCAAGCGATCGAAGAATCCGTTCGGTCCTCGGCGTGGGAGCTGGCCGCCCACCTGCGCAAGAAGGGCGTGAGTCCCAACGCCGCCGACTGCCTGATTGCCACGGTCGCCATGGAGAACGGCGCGCGGCTGATTCATTGTGACGCCGACTTTGAAGCCATCGCGGCGCACACGAAGCTTCAAACGCTCGATTGGAACGAGATTCGTTAGGTGGGGCGTGGCCCGAACGTTGTGTGAGGAGCTAGCCGGGCAGAGCCGACGACACGGGATGGGAGCTTTGTGAACACGCTGCGATCAACCCGATCTTGTGCTGACCGTTACGCGCCTACTTCAACTTCGCCAGCTACGGATGAA
>CAZTTI010000466.1:0-7214 GCA_964615925.1 uncultured Solibacteraceae bacterium | reverse complement strand
GACGCCGAGGCCGAGTTCGCGGGCCCGGGTCGCGGCGGCATCGAAGCGCCACCACACCGCCTCTTCGCGTTCCGTGCCGAACGCATCGGCATAGGGCGCGGTGTACAGCTCGATCCGGTCGGCGCCCGTCATCGTGACTGGGTCAATCTGGTCGAGCCACGCATCCATGAACAGGCTGACGCGGATGCCGTGCTCCTTGAACTCCTCGACAATCGGCAGCAGACGGTTGTGTTCTTTCAGGATGTCCCACCCATGGTCCGACGTCAGCTGACCCGGGTCGTCGGGGACCAGGGTCACTTGGTGGGGCGGGTTTTCGAGGACGATACGGATGAAGTCAGGAGTGGGGTTCCCCTCGATGTTGTACTCCACGCCGGGATGTTGACGAACGAGTTCCGAGAGAACCGGCACGTCGGCGTAACGGATGTGTCTCTGATCGGGACGCGGATGAACAGTGATCCCGTGGGCCCCGGCTTGGATCGCCCTGGCTGCCATCGTTCGGAGGTTCGGGTAATCGTTGTCGCGCGAGTTGCGCAGCAGGGCAAACTTGTTGACGTTGACGCTGAGCTTGGTCACGTTACTCTGAGCGACCTCACCGGGCATTCAACTCCGTCGCCGGAATCCGGACACGGTAGAGGATTCCCTCCGGGCTCTCGATGCGGTAGATCCCGCCCACCGACGACGCCGTGCTCTGTCCCCCGAGAAAGTCGACCGAATCGGCCGCGATCTTTCCCTGGAACGACTCGCCGGCAATGACGGATTCGTGGGTTCCGGCCACGAACCGGGCCGGCGGATCGAGGTGCAGCTCGACGTTCAGCGTGACGCGGTTATCCCCACTGGCGACGATGGCCGTCGCCTGGACATCGGTCCCGTCACGCGTCCCGGTCATCGATTCGACCACGGCCGGGCCCAAAGAGACCCACTCCGACCCGGGTTCGTCGAATCGTTCGAGGGCCGGCCCGGAAGAACCACACCCGGCGACGAGCGTCAGGATCAGCGCGAGGAAAACCGCACGCGTGACGAAATCGATCATTGAGACGACAGCGTACACCACGAAGACTCGCCGCGGCGGACCGGTTCCGGGCCCCGAGTTGGGCGAAGCAGGGCGAACCTGTAGACGTTGACGCTGAGCCTGGTCACTCTACGACGAGCTTGAGGAAGCGGCGTTTGCCGACCTTGAACAGATATTCATCGGGTTTCGAGAAATCGATCTCGAGCGATGGATCCGACACCTTGTCGCCGTTCAACGTCACGGCACCGGACTTGACCAGCCGATTGGCCTCGGCGCCCGATGCGGCCAGGCCCAGTTCGGCCAGCAGCTTCGGAAGCCGGGTCCGTTCTCCGGATACGGCCCGGTTGACCGTTTCGATGTCCTCGGGAAGCTGTCCCGCGGCAAACACGCGTTCGAATTCCTCCCGAGCATTGCGGGCTTCGTCCTGGGAGTGATAGTCGCTGATCACCTGAGCCGCGAGATCTTTTTTCAACTCCATCGGATGGCGGCCTCCGGATTCGACCTCCTGTTTCCACTTCTCGATTTCCGACAGCGGAACGTCCGTCACGAGCTCCCAGTAGCGGTACATCAACTCGTCGGAGATCGACATGATCTTGCCGAACATCTCCCCCGGGGGATCTTCGATCCCGATATAGTTCCCGAGAGACTTGCTCATCTTCTGAACGCCGTCGGTCCCTTCGAGCAGGGGCATCGTCAGGACGATCTGCGGCTTCTGGCCGTATTCCCGCTGCAGATCCCGGCCGACCAGCAGGTTGAACTTCTGGTCGGTTCCCCCCAATTCGACGTCGGCCTCGAGCGCCACCGAGTCGTAGCCCTGGGCGATGGGATAAAGCAGCTCGTGCATCGCGATCGGCAGTTGCTTGCGCATCCGCTTCTGGAAGTCGTCGCGTTCGAGGATCCGGGCCACGGTGTAACGCGAGCAGAGCCCGACGAAGCCGTTCGCGCCCAGCTCGAGCAGCCAGCGGCTGTTGAAGTCGATGACGGTGGTTTCCGGATCGAGGAGTTTGAAGATCTGGGACTTGTAGGTTTCCGCGTTCGCCTCGATCTCCTCCCTCGTCAACTGCTTCCGCGTCGCGGAGCGCCCGGACGGGTCGCCGATCATGGCCGTGAAGTCGCCGATGAGGAAGACCACGCGATGGCCGAGGTCCTGGAAGTGTTTCATCTTCCGGATCAGGACCGTATGCCCCAGGTGAATATCGGGCGCGGTTGGATCGAAACCGGCTTTCACCGTCAGGGGCTTTCCAGTCTTCGAGGAAAGCTCCAGACGTTCGGCCAGTTCCGTCTCGTGGATGATCTCGACGGCGCCTTTCGCGAGGTAGGTGAGCTGGTCGGTCATTTCTTCTCGGCGGTGTCGACGAGGACGCGTCGACCGTCGATGGTACACCGGTGGTCGAGGACCAGGCCAATGGCCTCGGAATAGATCCGGTGCTCTTCGGTCAGGATGCGGGCCGAGAGAGTCTGGGAGGTGTCCCCATCGAGGACCGGAACGACGGCCTGGAGAATGATCGGCCCTCCGTCGAGCGATTCATCGACGAAGTGCACGGTGCAACCGCTGAAACGAACCCCGTGGTCGAGCGCCTGCTGCTGGACGTCGAGACCGGGGAATGACGGAAGCAGGGACGGATGGATGTTCAGGATCGCGTTCGGAGACGCCTGAATGAATCGCGGCCCGAGTATCCGCATGAACCCGGCCAGGCAGACGAGATCAATGGCATACGGTTCCAGCCGATCGACCACGTCCGCAGTGTGCTGGTCCCGACCACGACCGCGTGAAGGGACGACGACGGTTTCGATTCCCCGGCGCCTGGCTTCCTCGAGCCCCGCCGCCGATTCCGTGTTGCTGAGGACGACGCCGATCTCCGCGTCCAGGTGGCCGGAAGCAATGTGTTCGGCAATCGCGGTGAAGTTCGAGCCGCGGCCCGAAATCAGGATGGCGAGGCGGCGGCCGCGTGGCGTGACGCGCATCGGGAAGACTCTACGAATACGTGACGCCGGGATCGCCTTCGACGACGCTTCCGATCACGAAGTGTTCCGATGCCACCGCCTCTCCGAACGCGGCGACCGCATCGGGCCGGACGACGGCAATCATCCCGATGCCCATGTTCGTCGACCGCAACATCTCCTGGGGCGCAACCCGGCCGATCCGGGCCATCAGCTCGAAGACCGGCAGGACGGGCCAGGAGCCGGGCACGACGGCGGCGTGACAACCGGTGGGAAGAATGCGCGGCAGGTTGTCGGTGATCCCGCCGCCGGTGATGTGCGCCAGCCCCTGGACCAGGCTTTCGGCCAGGGCCCGGCGAAGGACCGGTTCGTAGTTCACGTGCGGCTTCAACAGCTCGTCGCCGACAGTGGCACCAAGCTCGGGGACCTCGGTTGAAACGTCCCAGCCCGCGACATCGAAGAAAAGCTTCCGCGCGAAGGAGTAGCCGTTCGTATGCAGTCCGACCGACGGCAAGCCGACAAGCTTGTCGCCGGGACGGATGGTCTCGCCCGTGAGAAGCGCCGGCCGATCCACCACACCGACGATGAAACCGGCGATGTCGTATTCTCCGTCGGCGTAGAAGCCCGGCATCTCCGCCGTTTCGCCACCGAGTAGCGCGCAATCGGCCGCCGCGCAGGCATCGGCCACGCCCCTCACCAGGTCGACGACGACGTCGGGATCGAGGCGCCCCGTGGCAATGTAGTCCATGAAGAACAGAGGCCGTGCCCCCTGGACGCCGATGTCGTTGATGCAGTGGTTGACCAGGTCGCCTCCGACGGTGTCGTGTCGCCCGGTCAGGAACGCGGCCTTCAGCTTCGTCCCCACTCCGTCTGTGCTGGAGACGAGCACGGGCTCCTTCATCCAGGGGAAGCGGGCGTCGAACAGGCCGCCGAACCCGCCGATTTCGCCGAGGACACCGGCGGTGCGCGTCTTGCGGGCCAGTTCCGTGATGCGGCGGGTGGCACGCGTCGCGGCATCGATGTCGACACCGGCGTCGCGGTAGGTCAGCGATGGGCGAGGATCGGTCATGACCTATTCGGTCACACGCGTGGAACTCAGAACGGGAAACTCTTCGTCCAGATCCGGATCCGGAAAAATCCAGAGATCCAGTTGCCGGTCGTCGGCCTTGGCGTCGGGGACCTCGCCGACGAGCTCCAGCGGATATTCACCGGTGTAACACGCCGTGCAGTATTCGGACGTGGTCCCCCGGACGGCCCGAATCATCCCGTCCAGACTCAGATACGCGAGGCTATCCGCTCCGATATACTTGCGAATCTCCTCGACGGTATGGCTCGACGCGATCAGTTCCTTCCGCGTCGGAGTATCGATCCCATAGAAACAGGGCGAAACGGTCGGCGGACAACTGATCCGGAAGTGAACCTCGGTCGCTCCCGCGGCCCGGACCATCTTGACGATTTTCCGGCTGGTCGTACCCCGCACGAGCGAATCGTCGATCAGGACGACGCGCTTCCCCTCAAGCAACTCCCGCACCGGGTTGAGCTTGACCTTCACCCCGAAATGCCGGATCGACTGGCGCGGTTCGATGAACGTCCGTCCCACGTAGTGATTCCGTATCAGGCCCATCTGGAACGGAATCCCGGATTGCTGCGCAAAACCAACCGCGGCGGTGACGCCCGAGTCGGGAACGGGCACGATGATGTCGGCGTCGACGGGAGACTCCTCGGCCAGGATCCGGCCCAGCCGGTCGCGGTTGGCCTGGACGGTCGACCCGAACACGATGCTGTCGGGCCGCGAGAAATAGACGTGCTCGAAGATGCACCGGGCAATGCGGGGCGCGGTTCCGACGCGGATGGACCGGAGCACGCCGTTTTCGATGATGACCATTTCGCCCGGCTCGACCTCGCGGAGATACCGCGCGTTGATCAGGTCGAACGCACACGATTCGGAGGCGAACGCGTGGCTCCCGTTAAAGCTCCCGACGCAGAGTGGGCGGAAACCGTAAGGATCCCGGGCCGCGATCACCCTCCCCTCGTGGAGCAGGAGCAGACAATAGGCGCCCTGAATCCTCTGGAGCGCGTCGACCAGCGCGGCGTCCAGCGTGTCCGCTTCCGCCCGCGCGATCAGGTGCAGGATCACCTCGCTGTCACTGTTCGATTGAAAGACCGCGCCGTCCTCTTCGAGTTCGGTCCTGAGGGCGGCGGCGTTGATCAGGTTGCCGTTGTGGCAGAGGGCGACATCGCCGTACGCGCTCTTGGCGACGATGGGCTGCGCGTTCAGCGCGGCGCTGTCCCCGGCGGTCGAGTAACGCGTGTGTCCGATGGCGAAGCGCCCGGACAACGCCTGGAGCCTCTCCTCGGTATAAACCTCGGCGACATGCCCCATCGCCTTGTGCGTGTGGATGCCGGCCCCGTCGAACGACGAGATCCCGGTGCTCTCCTGCCCCCGATGCTGGAGCGCGTAAAGTCCCAGGTAGGTGAGTCCGGAGGCGTCAGGGTGGTTGGCGATGCCAAATATTCCGCACATGTCGGGAAACCTCAGTCTACTCGAACCACGGGCGGTTTTCGAGGGCGCGGCCGAGCCCATCGCGCCAGAACGCTTCCAATCGGGAGATGGGCGCGTCGATCACCCGCGTCCCCGAACAGTCGATGGTGAAATCGTCGCCGCCGACCTCACCGAGATCCGTTGCCCGAATCCCTGCAGCGGCCGCTTTCTCGAGAACTCCACGAAGATTTCCGGGTTCAATCGAGACCAGGATACGGCTCGGAAACTCGGCAAAAAGGTCGCGGCAGACCTCGATGGATCCGGGGATGGAAACACGGGCCCCGAGGCTCGCCCGGTGCGGCGTGGAAAAGCAACACTCGGCCAGCGCGATTGCGAGCCCTCCTTCGGAAAGGTCGTGGGCCGATCGGACCCGGCCCCCGCGGATCAGGTCCGAAACGAGATTCTGGAGGACGCGCTCTTCCTCGAGGTTGATCTTCTCGCGGCGCGAAACCGGCTCGATCAGGACGATCCGGTCCCCGGGCTCCCGGAAGGCGGCCGTGGTCACCCAATCCAGGTTCTCGATCAAACCGACGAGACCGAGAACGGGAGTGGGGTAGATGTCTTCCCGGAAGGTCTCGTTGTAGAAGCTCACGTTGCCGCCCGTGATGGGCGTGCCAAACATGGCGCAGGCTTCGGCGATACCGTCGACGACCTCGCTGAACTCCCACATGACCTCCGGGTGCTCCGGATTCCCGAAATTCAGACAGTTCGTCGCCGCCAGCGGGCGCGCGCCCGAACACACGAGGTTGCGGCAGCCCTCGGCGACGGCCTTCCGGGCGCCCTCCCGGGGGTCGCGGGCGACATGCACGGCCGGCCCGTCCAGGACCATGGCGAGCGCCTTCCCCGTCCCCTTGATCCGGATCACCGCCGCGTCGGAGCCGGGGCCCACCACGGTGTTGGACTGGACCATGTGGTCGTACTGCTCCCAGATCCACTGGCGGCTCGACAGGTTGGCCGAGGCCAGCGCCCGCTCGAGAAGTTCGGTGAATCGGACGCCGGCGGCGCTCTCGTCGGCCTTTCGGAACGCGTCGAGGGTCGACTTCTCGACGCCTTCGAGAAAGCTGTACAGCGGGAGCCAGCCGTCAACCCGGGGCCGGCTGGGCGGCTGGAGGGGACGCCGGTAGAGCGGGGCTTCATCGGCCAGGGGGCCATTGGGGACCTCGGCGAACGTCTCCCCGAGATGGCGGACGGTCAACATCCCATCGGCCGTCACCTTGCCGACCTCGACGGCGTCGAGCCCCCACTTGCCAAAAACTCCGAGAAGCTCCTTCACGTGACCCGGCCGGGCGACGAGCAGCATCCGTTCCTGCGACTCGCTGAGCATGATCTCGTAGGGAACCATTCCGGTCTCGCGCTGGGGGACGTCGGAAAGCTCGAGCGCAACGCCGGTGCCGGCGCGGGCCCCCATCTCGCAACTGGAACACGTGAGCCCCGCGGCTCCCATGTCCTGGATGCCTACGACCAACCCTTTCTCCATGGCTTCGAGACAGGCCTCGAGGAGCAGCTTCTCCATGAACGGATCGCCGATCTGGACGTTGGGCCGCTTGGCGCCCGCGTCCTCCCCGAACCCCGCCGACGCCATCGTGGCCCCGTGGATCCCGTCCCGGCCGGTCCTGGCCCCGACGTAAATGACGGGGTTCCCCACTCCGGTGGCCTTGCCGAAAAAGATCTTGTCCTTATGAAAGATTCCGAGGGCGAAGGCGTTGACGAGGGGGTTCTGCG
>CAZTTI010000465.1:0-5639 GCA_964615925.1 uncultured Solibacteraceae bacterium | reverse complement strand
ACTCGGGCTGGCCCCCCGCACGACGCCCATCGAAATCGTTGCCTCCGAGTCAGGCGATCTTGGGTACATCGTTGGAACGCACGAATGGATCGACCGTCAGGGCCGTGCCACGATGCCCGGCAGATACGTGACCCTGTGGCGCAAGAACGAGCAGGGAGAGTGGAAGGCCTTTCTCGAGATACACTCACCCCGGCCGGTCGAGACCGCTGGCGGCACGGAAATGTTCTAGGCTTGTCGATTTTCAGAGTCAGTTCGCCTTGAGCGACGACGCCCCTCTGTCGGTGTCCCTGAGGAAGAAAACCGGCTGACACGCGCAGCCGCCAACCGGCGCACGGCGATCGTTGCGAATTGAAAGGGTTCCCGCGCCGTTTCGGCTCAACGTTGACCCGTTGCGCGGACTTCCCTCTTCGCCATAGGGTTAAACTGAATGAACTGATATGGCCAACACACCGTCGCGTCGGGCCTTCCTGCTTCAGAACTGCCGAACCGCATTCGGGTTGTCGTCCCTCACACTTGTCTCTTGCTCAGACCGCGATGCGGTGAGCGAGTCGCCACGAGATGGCGACGGCTTGGCTGGCCTGACCCATGAGCTCGAAGCGCGGATTCCATCGCTGCTGCGCGCTGCACGGGTTCCGGGTCTGTCGATGGCCCTCATCCGCAGTGGACGGGTGGTGTGGAGCCGGGGCTTCGGAGTAATGCATGCGGGTTCGCCGATCCCGGTCACCACGGACACGTTGTTTGAAGCCGGTTCCATGAGCAAACCCGTATTTGCATACGCGGTGATGAAACTTTGCGAAACCAACCTGCTTGATCTGGATACGCCCCTCACGCGTTATATCCCTGAGCGCTGGATCGAGGACGACGCGCGACTCGACCAGATCACTGCACGGCACGTGCTTTCTCATACGAGCGGGTTTCAGAACTGGCGGTCTGAAGCGGAGCCGCTGAGCATTCACTTCGATCCCGGGACTCAGCACCTCTACTCGGGCGAGGGTTACAGCTACCTGCAACTGGTCGTCGCTCACCTTACGGGCGAAGTGAGCCGAGAGTCCTGCGAAGTTCTGTACGATGGCCTCAGAGTCTGCGAAACGGATATCGACGCGTATTTGAAGACCAACCTCCTGCGGCCCTTCGGGATGCGTTTCAGCGGCTATGTCTGGGACGACGCCCTCGCGGACCAAACAGCCGGCCCGCACGACGCAGGAGGACTTCCTCTCAGCCGGCCGCATGCCACGCCGATTCTGGCGGCTCGCTTCGGCGCGGCCGGGGGATTGACGACGACACCGACCGAGTACGCGAGGTTTTTGATCGAGGTGGTCGACCCGGCACTCGCCGATCCATTCCGTCTCAATACGGCCAGTCGCGACGCGATGATTCAACCGCAGGTCAGGTTGGACGATTCTTCATCGTGGGCCCTGGGGTGGCAGGTGTTGCATCAGGAGACCGGGGACCTCCTCTCGCACGGCGGCGACAACCCGGGATTCAAAGCGTTTATGGTGGCCTCCATGGCGCAAAGGTCGGGCTACGTCATCATGACGAATAGCGACAACGGTATGGAAGTAATCGGGGAACTGGTGAACGGCGACTCCCCACTCAACGTCTTCATCACCAATTGATCTGGAATGAGTACTTTGCCGGCTGAACCGCGCGAAGCGCGAGCCCGGGCGATCTCGGCTTACACGCTGACCGTCGATCTTCATGACAGCCGGACGGTTTCTGTGCCGTTGCCTGGTATCCTCGCCTCTCGTATGGTTCCGAAGCCGAGCGGAACAACTGGCTCCCGGACCGAACGGGAGCAGGTTGGGGCGCGCGATGATCTCGTTGGTCGTTGCCAATCCTGTTCCTCGCGCTCGAGGACCCGACGGCCGCGCCCGAACAGTCCGGGTTGCGGTTGGTCCATCTGCAACATACAATCCGGGATTGCGGTAATCGCCGCGAAGGAGAGATGTCCGAGTGGTTGAAGGAGCACGCTTGGAAAGCGTGTGTGGGGGTAACTCCACCGTGGGTTCGAATCCCACTCTCTCCGTTCATCAATCAGGATTCACGGCGGGCGGGCCCTTCCCGCCATACTCGAGCGGTGCGCTAAAATGCGTCTTCGCCGCTGCCCTATCTCCCGGGCCATGAACCAACCGTTTCTCGATTATTGACGGCAGATCCGGACAATCACGCGTTCTGATCCACGCCCGTTCCGTTTCCGCCGCCCGTGCTGTACACTGGGCGCGCGGAACGATTCCGCTCAGTATCAGGCTGAGGGGGACTGTGCAACCGGCACCTGCGAACCCCGCCAGGTCCGGAAGGAAGCAACGGTAGTGGGTACACCGGTGTGACACAGTATCCCCCGAAGGCCTGGCCCCGCACCGAATTTTCTACCGATGAATTATCAGGTCATCGCGCGTAAGTTCCGGCCGCAGCTCTTCGAAGAGGTCGTCGGCCAGGATCCGATCGTCCAGACGTTGCGGAACGCCATCGGAATGGACCGCATCGGGCACGCGTACCTCTTTTGCGGACCGCGCGGCGTGGGAAAGACGACCACGGCGCGGCTCCTGGCCAAGGCCCTGAACTGCGCCGAAGGACCGACCCCGACCCCGTGCAACCAGTGCCCGTCGTGCATCGAAATCGCCCGCGGAGCATCACCCGACGTGCTGGAGATCGACGCGGCTTCCAACACCGGGGTCGACAGCATCCGCGAACTCCGGGAGAACGCGCGGTACCGTCCCCTGCGCGACCGTTTCAAGATCTTCATCGTCGACGAAGTCCACATGCTCTCGACGTCGGCATTCAACGCGCTGTTGAAGATCCTCGAAGAACCGCCCGACCATATCGCCTTCATCATGGCGACGACCGAACGCCACAAGGTCCCGGCCACGATCCTGTCGCGATGCCAGCAGTTCGTCTTCCGGACGATTCCACCCGGCGAGATCCGGGATCATCTCCGGACGATCGCCGAACGTGAGGGCGTGACCCTGGGCGAAGGCGCCCTTGCTTACATCGTCCGGGCATCGGAGGGCAGCATGCGTGACGCCCAATCGCTGCTCGATCAGATCATCGCGTTCGGAGGGCAGGACGTCCGCGACGAAGACGTTCGCGACGTACTCGGCTTCATCCCGTCCGAGCTCCTCGACCAGGCTGTCGAAGCGCTCGCCGCCCGGGATTCCAGGGTCCTGGTGGGGATCGTCGCCGCGGTCGCCGAGCAGGGACTCGGCATCGATCAGTTCGTGGGCGAGCTCGTCGGGCGCGTCCGGGACCTGCTGATGGCCCGCCTCGAGATCCCAGAACGGATCGCGGGAAGCGAAGACGACCGCCGGCGGATTACGCATCAGGCCGGGGCGTTTTCCGAGCAGGACCTCATTCGCTTCTTCGACATTCTCCTCAAACTCTCCGGCGACCTGCGCTACACCTCCGAGCCCCGGTTCCATGCGGAGATCGCCTGTGTCAAACTGGCGAAGGTCGGACGGTTGAGGGATATCGAAGAGGTCTTGAAAGACTTGGGGGAGGAACGAGCGCCGAATGTCGGGACAAAGGCTCCAGCTCCGGAGCCGCCCATCGCCCGCGAGGCCCGTACTCCACCACCACCATCCCGGCCCGAACCGGGGCCGGCCAAGGCCCGCGCCGCGACCGCCCCCGCGCGGAGTTCGTCCCCAACCCCGCGAGTGGCCGACGGCCCCGCCGCGGCCTCCGTGCCGGCCCCCGAGGCGCCACGCCCGGTTTCGAAGGCGGCCGCGGCCGCATCGATCCACGAGAACGCCTCCAAGGAGGACCTCGTCCAGCGATTCGTGGACGTGTTCAAGGGCGAGTTGTCCCACGTTCGCGAAGCCGAACCGCCTCCCGATCCCGCGGACGAATCGTCTGAACCCTCCGGAAAGTCCGACTAACTTCCGAATCGAGGAGCGCTCCGATGAAAAACATGCAACAGATGTTGAAGCAAGCCCAGAAGATGCAGGAACAGTTGCAGAAGCAGATGGAGGAGACCATCGTCGAAGCCAGCGCCGGCGGAGGAATGGTCTCGGTGAAGATGAACGGCAACAAGCACCTGATGGGCATCGAGATCGATCCGGAAGTGATGAACGACCGGGAGATGCTTCAGGACATGATCGTCGCTGCCGTCAACGAAGCCACGCGCCGCGTCGAAGAAACGATGCAGAACCAGCTCGGCAGCCTCACCGCGGGCCTCAAGCTTCCCGGAATGTGACCAGCCATGGGCGACGTTGCGGAGCCGGTGGAGCGGCTGATCGAAAACTTCAAGAAGCTGCCCGGCATCGGCGCCAAGTCCGCGCAACGGATGGCGTTCCACATCCTGAAGATGGAGTCGGCTGAAGCCGACGAACTCGCCCGCGCCATCGTCGACATGAAGCGGAGCATCCGGAACTGCTCGGCCTGCGGCAACCTCACCGACGTCGATCCCTGCCGCTTCTGCACCGACTCGGAACGCACCGACCACATCGTGTGCGTCGTGGAGGAATCCAACGACATCCTTCCCATCGAGAGGACCCACGACTTCAACGGCCGCTACCACGTTCTGATGGGAACAATCTCCCCGCTCAAGGGGATCGGCCCGGAACAGCTCAACATCAAGCCCCTGCTCCAACGCATCGAACGCGGCGGCGTCGAGGAAATCATCATCGCCACGAACCCGACCGTCGAAGGCGAGACGACCGCGCTCTACGTGTCGAAACTCGTCAAGCCGCTGGGCGTCCGTCCCACCCGGATCGCGATGGGACTTCCCGTTGGCGGGGACATCGACTATGCCGACTCGGTCACGATGAGCAAGGCGCTCGAGGGGCGGCGCGACCTGTAGAATGGGATCTGGCCGGAGAGGTAGCATTTTGCTACCCTAGTTTTCATGAGTCAGCCCGTCAAACTTTCCGATGAACTCGTTCTCGATGCCCGTCTCACCGGCAAGCTGGTCAAGCGATCGATCGCGGGACAAATCGAATTCTGGGCCGATCTCGGACGCGCCATCGAGCCACTGATCGAGGGGCGTCACACCCTGGCGCTTCAGAAGGCGGGGACGGCGCAGCCGCTATCCACCCTGATCGAATCCGTCGACCGGCCCGAGGGACGAAGGCGCGTCGCCGCCTTTCTCGAAACCCAACCGTTTCCCCATTACGAACCGCATCCGAGGAAACCAGGGTTTTTCATCCGCAGCGAGGAAGACGGAACGCGCACCGTCGGCCGATTCGTCGACCGTCGGTTCCGGGCCGCGACTTGAGTTTCCTCGAGCGCCTGGACCGGCGGCCTTGTATCGTCGTGCTGGCTGGCCCGAACGGTGCCGGAAAGACCACGTTTTTCCATTCCCACCTGAAGGCGTCCGGCCTGAGATTCGTCAACGCCGACGTTGTCGCGCGCGAACTCGGCCTTGAGGGATACGACGCCGCGAAGATCGTCGAAGCAATCCGCCAAAAGCTCGTGTCCCGCGGTGTCAGCTTCGTCTTCGAAACCGTCTTTTCCGACCCGGCCGGGGAGAAGGTCGCGTTCCTCCGCGACGCCGAGCGCGCCGGCTATTCCGTCATCGTCTGTTTCATAGGGCTCGCGGATCCGAGCCTCTCCGCCGAGCGCGTCCGGATGAGGGTCAGCCAGGGGGGCCACGACGTGCCGCGGAACAAACTCCGGTCGCGATACCCGAGAACACTTCGCAATCT
>CAZTTI010000464.1:0-7448 GCA_964615925.1 uncultured Solibacteraceae bacterium | reverse complement strand
GGAACGTTTCCGACGCGCTCAACGACCGGCTCTATGCGGATCTGGAATGGCCGCGGGAGATGCTCGACCGTTTGCCCGACGGGTCGATCGGCACCTTCGACGAAGCCGCCGATACCGATGCCAGCCCCTGGCTCCAGGTCTGGAACCGCGAAGGCGACGTGGTCTACAGCACGTTTAGCGCCAGGCGATTTCCCGTTCCCAACGCCGCTGGGTTGGCTGCCGATGCGCGGGGCCAGATCCGGGTGGTCGACGAGGTCGAGCCTCCGCTGCGCGTCCTGAGCGGTGAGACGAGTATCGGCGGGGAACCGTTCGTCATCCAGGTGGCCCGTTCGGAGGAAAGCATGCGGCGGGATCGTGCCGAGCTCCTGTTGCTGCTGCTACTGGGTCTCCCACTGGGCGTGGCGCTCGCCGGTCTCGGAGGCTACACCCTGGCGCGGCGGGCGCTCCAGCCCGTGGACAAGATGGCCGAGCGGGCCCGCTTGATCACGGCCGAGCGGTTGACGGACCGGCTGCCCGTCGACGACCCCGACGACGAGTTCGGAAAGCTGGCCACGGTGTTCAACGAGACGCTGACGCGGCTCGAGCTTTCGTTTGCCCAGATGAAGAGGTTCACGTCCGACGCGTCTCACGAACTGCGGACGCCGTTGACGGCCATGCGCAGCGTCGGGGAGGTCGGCCTTCGCGGGCGCAGGAGCGAAACCGAATACCGCGAGGTCATCTCCAGCATGCTCGAGGAGGTGGGCCGTCTGTCCCAGCTCGTCGAGCATCTCCTGGCGATGTCGCGGGCCGACGCCGGGGAGCTGCGGCCCACCCGCGAAGAGATCCTGCTCGGGGACGTCGCCGCTGATGTTGCCGCGCAGCTCGAGGTCCTGGCCGAGGAAAAGGGCCAGGCGATCCAGGTGGATTCGGTACGAGACCTGACCTGGGTCGGAGACCGGACGCTGCTCGGTCAGGCCTTGATGAACCTGGTCGACAACGCGGTGAAGCACACGCCCGAATCGGGCAGGGTCACCCTGAGAGTGTTTCCGTCGTCCGGCGGCGCCATTATCGATGTCGAGGACACCGGTTCGGGTATTCCGCCCGAATACCGCGAGCGGGTCTTCGATCGTTTCTACCGCGTCGACACGTCGCGCTCGGTCGGCGGCATGGGGCTGGGATTGCCGATCGCCCGGTGGGCGATCGAGACCAACGGGGGGACGCTGGACATCGAGAGATCGGATTCAAACGGTAGCGTGTTCCGCATCTTCCTGCCTGGCGCGCGGCTCGTGGCGTCGTCGCCCGTCGAGGTGACGTCCTGATGTTCCGCGTGCTTCGGAAGTGGACGATCCTGACCCACCGGTACCTCGGCATCGTCTTCAGCCTCGTGTTCGTCGTCTGGTTCGTTTCCGGGATCGCGATGATCTACGCGCGGGGGATGCCACGGCTGACCCCGGAGACGCGGCTCGAACGCCTGCCCGCGCTCAACCTCTCGACGGTCCGGTTGTCCGCGCGCGAGGCTGCGGATCGCGTCGGCGTCGAGAGCCCGGGTTCGGTCCAATTGCTCAACGTCACGGGCCGCCCGGCCTACCGATTCGGTGGACGCGGCGCGGTGACCGTCTTCGCCGACGATGGGACGAAGTTCCAGATGGACGAGGTCGACATCCCCCTCGCCCTGTTGATCGCTTCGGCGTTCACGGGCCTGGAGGAATTCCGGCTCGACCATCGGGGCGTCCTGTTCGAAGCCGATCAGTGGATGATCAGCGAGCGGGGCCAGCTCCCGGTGCACAAGGTCGTCGCCGACGATTCTGCCGGAACGGTCCTGTACATCTCTCAGAACAGCGGTGAAGTGGCCGTCATGACCACCCGGGGCAGCCGTGCTTTGGCCTGGGTTGCGGCCATCCCGCATTGGTTCTACCTTAAGTCGCTTCGCGAGAACGGCCCGCTGTGGTCCCAGGTCGTGATCTGGACCGCAGCGATCGGCACCGTGATGGCGACCCTGGGCATCCTCGTCGGCCTCCTCACGCTGCGGCCGAAAGGGCCGAACGTCATCCCCTATCGCGGCCTGATGCGGTGGCACTACATCACCGGGGCCGTGTTCGGAGTCTTCACGCTGACCTGGGTCTTCAGCGGGCTTCTGTCCATGGACCCGTGGGGGTGGGCCGACGGCGGCGGCCTCCCGACCGGCCGCATCCAGCAGGTCTTCCGGGGAGGAGCGCTCGATCTCGAAATGTACCCGCGATTGGACGTTGCGGATTGGGAACGTGCGTTCGGAGGCCGGAAAGTCAAGGAACTCTCCTTCGAACGGATTCAGGGGGACGCCTTCTACAACGCCACGCTGGACGATGGGAAAAACGTCCTGGTGGCGGCCGAAACACTGGCCGAGCGGTCCGAACCATATGGAACGGATCTTCTGATGGACCAGATTCGCGACGCGTTCGCCGGCGAATCCATCGTCGCGTCCGACGTCCTCCACGAGTACGATTCCTACTACTATGAACGCGGCAGCGCGCCGCCATTGCCCGTCCTCCGCGTCCAGTTCGACGATCCGGAGCAGACGTGGATCTACGTCGATCCGGCCCGGAGCAGCCTCATGCGGCGGGTCACCAGCCGCGACCGCCTCGACCGCTGGATCTACAACGGGTTCCACAGCCTCGATTTCTCGTTCTGGTACACGAGCCGGCCGCTCTGGGACATCGGCGTGATCGTCCTGAGCCTCGGAGGGCTGTCCACGACGTTGATCGGGATGTACCTCGGTTTCGGCCGCCTCGGCCGGGGCATCGCTTCACTCGTCCGGCGCTGAATCCACCCGTGCCCGCCCGCCCGATTTTCGTCGCTGGCACCGCCTCCCATGTCGGCAAGAGTTGGGTGGCCACGGCCATCGCGCGGTACCTCCATCGGTCCGGACTCAGAGTCGCCCCGTTCAAGGCCCAGAACATGTCGAACAATTCCATGGCATGCCCTGACGGCCTGGGAGAGATCGGCCGGTCCCAGGCGGCCCAGGCCGCGGCGTGCGGTCTCGATCCGCATCCGGACATGAATCCCATTCTCCTCAAGCCCAGCGGGTCGGTCGGCAGCCAGCTCGTCCTGAACGGGAAGCCGTGGAGGAACATCCGCGGGCGCGACTACGACGGCCATTTCGACTTCCTGTTCCATCAGGCTGTTTCTGCCTACGAACGGCTCTCGGAGAAGCACGACTACGTCGTGGTCGAAGGCGCGGGCAGTGTCGCAGAGCTGAATCTGCAGCGTTCCGACCTGGTGAACATGAACCTGGCCCGGACAATCGACGCGCCCGTGCTCCTGGTCGCCGACATCGATCGTGGGGGAGTGTTCGCTTCAATCGTCGGAACTTTGGAGATTCTCGATCTGCCGGATCGGAATCGCATCCGTTCGTTCCTCGTAAACCGATTCCGGGGCGATCCTTCGCTCTTTGCCGACGGCGTTGGGATCCTCGAAGCCCGGACCCGCGTTCCGTGCCTCGGCGTGTTCCCCTACGCGAGAGACATCCACCTCGACGCCGAAGACGGCGTCAGCCTGCAGGAACCCGCGTCAGGACGCGTTCCGGCAGTCGAAGGCGTCGCCGTCATCGCACTCCCGCACATCTCGAACTTTACCGATTTTGCACTTCTCGGCCCGGTCCCGTTCCTGCGGGAAGTGCCCCAAGCCCATTTCGACATGATCATTCTCCCGGGAACGAAGTCGACGATCGAAGATCTCGAATGGCTTCGCGCGACGGGTCTGGCCGACTGGATTTTGGCGGAGCACGACCGGGGGGGCCGTATCGTGGGAATCTGCGGCGGATTCCAGATGTTGGGCGAGACGATCGAAGATCCGGGCAACGTCGAGTCGTCCACCAACGGCCGTGCGGTTCCGGGCCTCGGCTTGCTTCCGGCGAAGACGACGATCGCTTTCGAGAAGACAACCCGTGCCGTCGGCGCCGAAACGCCGCTCGGCACTTCGTTCGCGGCCTACGAGATTCACATGGGCCGTACGACGATTCCCGCCGGTGCGCAGCCGTTCGCGGGTCTGGAGGACGGGACGACGGACGGGGTCCGGTGGGGGCGGGTCATCGGAACGTATCTCCACGGGGCGTTGGAGGAACCGGGGGTCATTCGGGAATTGCTGGCTGTCGGCGTCTCCGACTCAGAGACGATCAGCGCCGAAAGACACTACGATCGCCTTGCGCGGTGGTTCGAGGAGAACGCGGACCTCGAGGTGTTTCGGGGGGAGTTTCTCTGAAGCGGTCGACGTTCTTGGGAAGGGGACCTTCCGTCAGGGAAGCAGTGGTTCGACTGCGAACGTGGAATCGGGCAGGAGGCTGGGGGTGATCCGATCCCCCCGGGGGTGCTCGCGAACGGCCTTGTATGACGAACCGGCGGGGTCGGTATGGACGACCGACGAAGAGCTTCCGATTCTCGCGAAAAGGCGACCTGAATGTCCGGGAATTCCCGGAACTCAGTTGAAATACTGGTCGTGGCAGGCCGTGCAGGAATCGAAGATGGCTCCGCCGATATCCAGCATCAACGGCTCGGCGTTTTTGGCCCGCGCGGCTTCGAGGGCCGCCTGGCCGGCGGTGATCATGTCCTTCGACGCCTGGATCCAGTCTGCGCGTCCCTGGGCCCGGTCGGGCAGGAGCAGCAGGTTACCCGATTCGGCCAGGATGAGTGCCTGCCGTTCGATCTCGGCCCACTCCTCTTCGGTGGGATCGCCGTTGAGGCCGGCGTTGCCCACGACGTTCGACGAGGGGATGATCATCGCGGTCATCAGCTCGCTGACCGTCGCCGTGCTCTCGAACTCCGCCGTCTGGACCGGGAGAAGCAGGCCGGCCACCAGGATCCACTTCGTCATGTCGATCATCTCCTTCCGTGCAAGACTAAGCCCCGAAACTCCGCCCCCGAGTATGAAGTTTTTCTGAAGAATCCGTAACCGGGAGATTTACGGGGGAGCCAAGGACGACGAGACCCGGAGTTTTCAATCCCTGGACTCCCGGGTGCGTCCACTCAGGTACTCCCGGCCCCGCATCATCATCTTGACGAACTCGTCGGCGTTGCCGGCGCGGACGACCGACCGGATGCGGTCGACCGCGTCTGAGAGCGCGGCCAGAGCCTCTCCGCCGTACGCGTTCAGCGATTGAATCTCGTAATAGAGCTCGGGGTTGTCGCCGGCGACGCGCGTCGCCAGGTCGAGCTGTGCGTCGAACGTCGTGCTCGACATGTGCGCCAGCCGCGGAGCGGCTTCACCGCTCTCCGCGAGAGCGGTGAAGAACGCGATATTGGTTGCGTGCGACAGGCCCAGGATGTAGGCCATCAGCCGGTCGTGGGATTCCAGATCCATGTCCACCTGGACGACCATCGTGGATTCGAAGAGCTCGCGCGCCGTGTCGGTGGCCTCGCGGTTGCCCAGGTCGACGAAGACGACGTGCCGGCCCGAGAGCATCTGCGTGTCCGGGCCGAACATCGGATGGATCGACGTCACGCGGACTCCGGCGTTCTCGAGGGCTTCGAGACCCGGTCGGAGGGGCGTTTTGAGCGAGCTGACGTCGAACACCACGCCCGGGGGCTTCCTCTCGGCGAGGGCCTCGAGAACCGCGCTGGTGAGTTTCAGGGGCGTGGCGACGATGATGACGTCATGGTCGAGGGCGCTCGTCTTCCAGTCCGGGACATGCCCCAGTCCCTCCGGCGCTCCCGTCGGGTCGGCCACTTCCACCGAAAAGCTCTGGGACGCGAGGAACCGGGCCAGCCACTGGCCCATCCGGCCGTTGCCCCCGATCACCAGGACCCGGCGGCCGTCTCCGCGCGCGCCTTCGTGGACCCGGTCCTGTTCCTGCGCCGTCAGCGACTCCCGGATCAAAAGCAGCGTGAGGTCGCGAGCGAAACCGGTTGTGAAGTTCAACTCTTCGGCGACCCGTTCGGCCCGCTCGATGACGTCCTTCTCCTGGTGATAGTCGCGCGTCGGCCGCCCCGAGGACGCCTTCAGGCGGCCGATTTCGGTGGCGAGCCGCTGCCGTTCGGCGACGACGTCGAACAGCTTCCGGTCGAGTGCGCCCAACTGGTCGCGGAGCGCCTGCAGTTCGGCGTCGCTTCGGTGATCGCGGTCCATGGTCCGGCGCGTGTTCCGCCTCTAGTCTCCGTGCGGATGCTGCTCGTAGTGTTGCCGCAGCAGGTCCTTCCCGTAGTCGTTTCCGTTGGGAGTGCGGACGACGGCGTGGATGTGTTCCTTGTAGGGAACGCCGGGCGGGTAGATGTGGCGCAGCCCGACCGGTGTCTCGTGGTCGAACTCGATCAGGATGACGGGGCTCTGGATGCGATAGTAAAAGACCGAATCATCCTCCCACTCGCCGATCCACGCGAAGTAGGTGTCGTCGATGTGTTCTTCGACTTCCGACATCCGGACCCGGGCATGCCCGTCACGCATGTTCCCGATGTAGACGCCGATCAGGTCCAGGAGCTGGTCCTTCTGCGCGTTGGTCAGTCGATCGCCGCGAATCCCCGCGTAGTCGAGGGCCACGTTGTCGCTGAAGGCCTGGGTCATGATGTTGTTCCCGGTCTTCTCCATCTCGATGACGGCCTCGGCCTGCTGGGAAGCATTCAATGAGCGCACGAGTTCGAGCCCGCGATCCTGCTCGTCCACCATGATCATCGTGCCGGCATACTTGCCGGACTCGGCCACCGCGGGCTCGGACCCCCAGAACGCCGGCGTCATCACGACCTGATCGCCCATCACGAAGTAATTGAGGTTCAGGTGGTGTCCGTCGAGCTGCCAGCCCCATGGTTCGGTCGCCGACGGTGCGCCCATGATGCTGATCCAGTATTTCCACTCACCGTATTCGACGAAGTTGTTCCCGTTCAACTCGCCGAGAGTTTCGTTGAGCCGCATGATGTCGCGCGTCAACTCGAGCCCCCGCGCGCTAAGGGATTCCCCCAGCATCTCGAATGCGAGTTCGCGCTGGCCCGGGCTCAATTCCTCGAACGAGATACCCTCGCGGAAGTAGATGTGCTGGTTGGCCCACTTGCGCCACTCGTCGGATTCGATAGAAAACGTCGTCCGGTCCCGTTGCTCGTCGCTCAGACCGTCGAGGAACGCGAGCGCGCTCTCGCGGACGGGCCCGGTCGAGACGCCGGTCGAACGGATTTCGTAGAGACCGGGAATAATGGAGCCATCGGTAGTCACCCCGCGAAATGGCTCGGCGAGGCCCGTGGACTCCATCCGCTCGCTGAACTGTCGGGACCGCTGGAGGTATTCGTCCGGATCCGGGCTCTGGGCCGGTCCTCCGATCGCGGCGACGGTGGCCGCGCCTAGAAAACTCGCTCCGATCGCGTAATGGCGCCACGTGTTGTTCTTCATCAGATGCACCTCCGTCCCCGCATTCTATCGGAATCGGGGTAATTCGGGGACAGTGAGCAAATTCAAGCGTTTCAGCGTGTCGACACCTTGAGTCCGGAATTCGCTCACTGTCCCCGAAATGCCTCGAG
>CAZTTI010000463.1:0-2613 GCA_964615925.1 uncultured Solibacteraceae bacterium | reverse complement strand
ACGAATACACGCTCTGCCTCCGATGATGTTCGCGTCAAAAGTAATTCGCTCGAACATGCGGAACTCCTCTATCGAGCTCTTGTGGCCGCTCCGTTCTTTCGACTTCGATTATACGCCCCCGGGCGACTGCTTCCGCGATTTCGGCCTATCTCAGACCCTGGCGGGCGTAGACGAACTCCAGAATTGCTCCTGGATTCTCGAGTGCGCTCGTGCGCTCCCCGGTGTCGTTCGTGGTTCCGCCCGTGTCATCGGTAATGAGGTAAATCGCCTGGCCGTCGGGGCGGATCGCGAGGTCCCGGTACCGGTTCGTCGCCTTGAACTCGCCCACCGGCTCTCCCACCACGCGACGCCCGTCGTCGCTGAGCTTCAGACGGTACAGGATGCCGCGCGTCATGCCTGTCACGAGGAGCGAGTCGGCCCATCCCGGTATGGCGTTCGACGTGTAGATGTCGAGCCCGCTGGGTGCAACGGTCGCCGCGCCCGACGCCTGGAAGTCGTAATCGTTCGGAACGGTGAAGAGCGTCTGGATCGGAGGGATGAAGTCGGGGTGGTCGAAATCGCTTTCGGCCGAGACCGGGACCGATGCCGGAGCGCCGCCGCGCCCCGCCGCCAGTTCCCGGCATGGAACGGGCGCCGACGCGGCCCAGTTCTCGAATGAGTACAACTGATCGTCGGGATATCCAGCCACGTTCGGCCAACCGTAGTTCTTCCCGGCTTCGATCCGGTTCACCTCGTCGTCGGTGCTGGGCCCGTGTTCGGCGGCGTAGAGCGTGCCGTCGGGAGCGAAAACCAATCCCTGCGGGTTCCGGTGGCCGTAACTGTAGATGTGACTCCGGACGCCGTCGATGACGGGATTGTCCTCGGGGATCGATCCGTCGATGTTGAGGCGGAGAATCTTCCCCTGGTAGTCGGACCAGTCGCCCTCTCGAACCTCGTCCGCTGTCGGGATGGCCTGCGCGCGGTTCGGATTGCAGCGGTTGCGCGCGAAGTTCGCGCCCTCGTCGCCGATGGTGAGGTAGAGCTTCCCGTCCGGGCCGAAGGCCAGGCGTCCTCCGAAGTGATCGTCGTGGACGGGCAGACCGCGGATCAGTTCGGTGGGATCCTCGAGGGATTCCGATTCCTGGTGCCAGGTGTACCGGCGGACCGCGTTGGCCGGCCGCGTGTCCGGCCCGGGGTCGGCGTCGTAGGTGTAGGCGAGGTAGACGAAGTCGTTTCCGGTTCCCTGCATCAACTCCGGATGGAGGGCCATTCCGAGCACACCGTCCTGCCCCACGACCTGAAACACACCGGCGACTTCAACGGCCGTCGATCGGGAGCCATCCTCGGGGTCGACGCGCACGATCCGCCGGCCGACACGTTCGGTCACCCACAAGAAATCATCCGGCCCCCAGGTGATCTCCCATGGAGATTCGAGGCCCTCGGTGACGATGCGCATCGTGAACTCCGATGGGGTTCCGGCGGGTTGTTGAGGTGCCATCGAAGCCGAATAGAGAATGGCGAAGATGCCCAAAACCACTGTTCGAAGCATGAAGAGCCTCCCGGCGCGCCATTATACGGTCGCAAGGCGGCTTCGCGCTGTCAGATCTCCACGATCTCGACGATGCCTTCGAGGCCCGCAAGATCCTTCGCGTTGCGCGTATAGACAGGGAGCTCATTCGCGACCGCTGTCGCCACGATCAACAGATCCGCGAGCCGCGCGCGGCTCGATCGGCCCCGCCCTCGGACCGCGGAAAAGATGCGGCCGTAGGCCCGAGCCGCGTTCGCTTCGAACGGTATCGGATCCCAGGTCGCGCTCGCCCATTGGAGCCGGTCCTGCCGACGGGCTTTTTCCTCCGCGTCATCGGTGGCGTGGGGTCCCGCGGCGAGTTCTGCGAGCGTCACCGCCGCAATGGCGGATTCATCGGGAAGCCGGTTGGCGTCGAGGCCGGAGTGATCGACGACGACCGAGGTGTCGAGCAACCCACGGAGTTGATTACTCATCGGAGGAAGTCTCCACGGACTGGTCGACCACGCGGTCCAGGTCGGCCCGGAATCGACCGATGTCGATTTTCGGCGCCGCGGAGGCGGTGTCCGCAATCGCCCGGCGGGGAACAAAGCGGCGCGGTGACACCGGACGCAATTCCGCAATGGGCAAGCCGTTGCGCGTCACGATGATGGTCCGTCCGGATTGGACCTCGCGCAGAACGGCGCCGGAATCGTTTCGAAGCTCGCGTTGGGTGATGATGCGATCCACGAAAGGATTGTAGCATCTGTAGCATTACGTAGCCGATGGGGAAAGAGGCGACTTCATGGACACCCAGGGGACCCCTAACGATCCGACGGCGCCGGATCGGGCGACCATATCTTTTAGGTCATTGGAACGCCACCGGCGGCCCCGTAGGATTGCCTACGAGCAGCAACAAACCCTGGGGGTCCCAATGAGGCCGATCAAGAAGATGACAAAGATGACGACATGGAGCGCGATCGCCCTGCTCGCGTCGGCGGCCTCACTGGGGGCCCATCATTCGCTGGCGCGCTTCGACACCTCGTTGCCGGTGTGGGTGACGGGCTCCGTCGTGCGTTTCGAGAAGATCAATCCTCACAGCCGGATCTACGTGGAGCAGGAAAGGGAGG